>DASWHW010000213.1:0-29958 GCA_036397975.1 Bacteroidota bacterium | reverse complement strand
ATGCGCCTGACCGTCATACTCTCCAAATGTCTCTCGGAGAAATGCTGGGGCAGTAACAGGGTTCGCATATAGAATCTTCTCGATGTCCGACGGTAGGTATCCGGCGAGTATGCCAAGTTTGGTCGAATCGAGTTTTAGTAGCTTTGCCAGTTTCTTAACCATCGTGATAGAGGGAACCGCCTTGCCCGATTCAAGTCGAGACAGGTAGCCCTTTGTGACCTTTAGCCGTGAGCTTAGGCGAGACAGAGGCAAACTGAGGTGCTTGCGTTGCTCTTTGATGGCTTCGCCAAAATCGATTGTGTCATTGGATCTCATTGGTCGTTTCCCTTCGATTACGCTGGAAATATAATACAGTTTACCGAATTAGTCAACCCTTGCTGACCATGAAAAGAGTTCCCGTTCAGTCATCGAGCGTATCGGAACTCGGCTATGACCCCGATACCATGACCTTAGAAGTGTCGTTTCGCAAGGGCGATGTCTACCGGTACTTTGATGTTCCTCAGGTTCTTTATGATGAGTTGATTCATTCGGATTCGGTGGGAAAGTTTCTGAACTCCCACATCAAGAATTACTATCACTACACTAGACTTTGAAGACTCAGTGTACTGAAAGGAGTTCCCCATCCTATCGAAACAAAACCTGTTGCTTTCTTCCTCCCTCCATGCTATATTGAAGCCAATCATCATGACGTCTTCGTTTGAACATACCGCTTATTTTACTTACGCCGGGTATTGGTGGCATCTCCCCGAGTTGACCCCCGGACCTCCTAAGCGTTAGCGGTATCTCGTAATCTAGAATATCGTAACCCTTCCTGGAAACCGGGAAGGGTTTTTTCGTTTATCACTGCCGGTGTCGCATGATTTCTTTTGAAGAATTTCAACAGTTGGCATCCACATACAACGTTATTCCTCTGACGGAAAGGGTGTTTTCCGACCTCCATACTCCTGTCTCCGTGTATTTGGCTATCCGTCCGCGTCATGGCTCGTCGTTCCTCCTGGAAAGCGCGGAGCTATCTGAGAAGGTGGGCAGGTTTTCCTATGTTGGTTCAAACCCGATAACAACAATTGAAGAAAGAGGCGGACAAACCGCAATCCGCCGCGGAAAGCACATCGAGACGAAACAACAAAACATCTTCGACGTCCTTGAGGAAATGTCTCACGAATACAAGTCTCCTGTTTTGGATGGGGCGCTTCCATTTTCTGGAGGATTTGTCGGCTACGTCGGGTATGAGTGTAGTGCCTCGATCGAGCGGGTTCCGATCCATGTCGATGCAGGAGAGGAGCCTGACGCTCTCTTCGGGCTTTTTGAAACAGTGATTCAGTTCGACCACCATACTCAACTGGTCACCTTGTGTCATAACGTACTGGTCGATCACAATGCTCCTCTTGACAAACAATTCCAGAAAGGCCAACAACAACTCGCCACGCTAAAACTCCAATTGAGAAACATGAGCTTCACGAGCACAGGCTTTTCCCTGTCGGGAAATGGTATTTCTTCTCGTCATAAGAAGTCTGAGTTTATCTCCGCCGTTGAAACTGCAAAAGACAATATTAGAGAAGGAGATATTTTCCAGGTTGTTCTCTCTCGCCAAAGCCAAACACATTTTAATGGAGATCTTTTCCAGGTGTACCGTGCACTCAGGACGATTAATCCATCTCCTTATTTGTTCTTTATTGATTTTGGCGAAACCAAGATTGTTGGCTCTTCACCCGAGGTTCTTGTCCGCGTTGAGGGGAGGGAAGTGGAGGTACGACCGATCGCTGGAACGCGACGGAGAGGCGCCTCTCCGGCGGAGGATGCATCGCTCGAAGAGGAACTGCGTAACGATTCAAAGGAGCGTGCCGAGCATGTCATGTTGGTCGACCTTGGCCGAAACGATGTGGGTAGAGTGTCCGAGCTTGGCTCTGTATCCACGACTTCATTCATGCACGTTGAGCGTTATTCTCACGTCATGCATCTCGTGTCGGAGGTGCGAGGAAAGCTTCGGGAAGAGTGCACTCCAATCGATGTGCTGAAGGCCTGCTTTCCTGCCGGGACTGTCACTGGTGCCCCGAAGGTGCGGGCAATGGAGATTATTCACTCTCTCGAACCGGAGAGAAGAGGAGCTTATGCAGGTGCGGTGGGATATCTTGGCTTTGATGGATCATTAAACACGTGTATTGCAATCCGGACAATCCTAGCCCATCGCGATGTGTTGAAGATGCAAGCGGGGGCGGGAATCGTTGCTGATTCAGTTCCTGAAAACGAATACGCCGAGACGGAGAGCAAATCGATGGTGCTCCTAGAAGCGCTACGATTGGCGGCAAATGGTCTGGCTACTCCTCCTTTCACTCGTGAACAAAAGAAATTGGCTGTGAGCAAATTATGATTTTGGTGATTGACAACTACGACTCGTTTACATATAACTTAGTCCACCTGCTGGGAGAATTCACCTCGGACATCATGGTCAGAAGGAATGATGCGATAACGGTTGACGAGATTAAGAGACTCGCGCCACAAGGGATTTTACTTTCACCGGGACCCGGACGTCCCGAGTCAGCGGGTATTACAATGCAAACGGTGGAAGCGTTTGGTTCAACCATTCCGATTCTCGGCGTTTGTCTTGGGCATCAGGCGATTGGCGCTGCCTTCGGCGGCTCTGTGGTTCACGCTCCTGTCTTGATGCATGGTCGAACGTCAAAGATTCAGCATCAGCAGAAAGGGATCTTCAAAGGGGTCAAGAATCCATTCGTCGCAACACGATATCATTCTCTTGTGGTGTCCTCCGAAGGTTGGCCGAATGTGCTCGAAGTGACAGCAACAACAGACGATGGCGTTATCATGGGAATGCAGCACGCAACCCACTCCATCTATGGTGTTCAGTTTCATCCTGAGTCGATCCTCACGGAAGAGGGACGTACGATGATGTCCAATTGGATCGAGGTAACAAGAAGATGATGAAGTACTTCATAGAAAAATGCCTCGCGGGGGAGGACCTTACAATGGATGAAGCATCGCAGTCTCTCAATGACATCATGGAGGGGAATGTTTCAGATGCAGAAATTGCCGGCTTGCTCGTTGCGCTCAGGGCAAAGGGTGAGTCGGTATCGGAGATCGCCGGGTTCGCTTCGATAATGCGAGCGCGATGCACGCGAATTACTTTGAACGATGATGGTGCGTTGGATATTGTGGGGACTGGAGGAGATGGGCTGGGGACATTCAACATTTCTACCGCTGCGATGTTCGTTGCGGCGGGAGCAGGCGTCACCATCGCAAAACACGGAAATCGTTCAGTCTCAAGCAAAAGCGGAAGTGCGGACGTGCTGACCTCTCTGGGTGTAAACATTCAGCTTCCACCCCGGGAAGTGGAAGAATGTATCAATACGATTGGCATCGGGTTTCTTTTTGCTCCGTTGTTTCACCCTTCGATGAAACACGTTGCGAAGGCAAGAAAGGATTTGGGAATAAGATCGATTTTCAATCTTGTCGGACCGTTGACCAATCCCGCAGGAGTAAAACGACAAGTTCTTGGAACATACGACTCACGAGTGGCGGCGAAGCTTGCCAAGGCAGCTCACGGGCTTGGGGATGAGAATGTCACAGTCGTTACCGCGGACGGCGGACTGGACGAAGTATCGATCTCCGGAGAAACAACGGTGCTACGATGCGACAAAGAGGGTAATGTCAAGCAGACTCCTATTACGCCGGAGGACTTCGGCTTTTCTCGACAACCTCTTTCGTCGATCAAAGGGGGAGGAAGCGATGAAAATGCGCGTATCACTTTCTCGATACTCAAGGGCGAAAAGACCCCGCATAGAAATGTTACCGTAGCAAACGCCGCGCTTGGAATACTGACGGCCGGCAAGGCACCCTCACTCATGGAAGCCAAAGCAATGTGTGAGGGGTCCATAGATTCCGGGCAGGCCCACTCGTGCCTCAATCAATTGATAGAATTCTCAACCAAAAAGTCAGTGCCGGTCGGTTTGAAATGATTCATACATGTGTGTATCTTGGTGTACAATGAGTTTTCTTGATGTGATAATTCAACATAAGAGAGAAGAAATCAGGCGGCGAAAAACGGCTGCGAACCTTCGTACTCTAGTGGATCGCCCGCTGTATACGCGGCGCACGTTCTCCCTGCAAGAGGCACTCTCGACAAAATCTCTCTCCGTTGTTGCTGAAATCAAGAAGGCATCTCCCTCGAAGGGAATTATCCGCCATGATTTTGATCCAGTAGAATTAGCAAAAGGGTATGTCAATAATGGTGCTCAAGCATTATCAATCCTTACCGACGAAAAGTACTTCCAGGGACAACTGAGTTTTCTGGAGGCTGTCCGCGGTGAGGTTGATCTTCCAATCTTGCGTAAGGACTTTATTCTGGACGGATTTCAATTGCATGAGGCGAAGGCTTACGGTGCTGATGCGGTATTATTAATAGCGCGAATACTAACCAAAAACTCATTGTCGAGATTACTGAGCGAGGCGAAAGACATAGGCCTCGAGGTAATTATTGAAGTGCATAACGAAGATGATCTGGAAAAGCTTCCAAATGAGTTGACTTTAATTATCGGAGTGAACAATCGAAATCTGGAAACATTTGAAACTGACATTAAGATCTCGATTCGCCTGTCGGGTTTGTTGCCGGATGGTGTTGTGAAGGTCAGTGAAAGCGGGATAACGTCTGCAGAGGACCTGCGGCTCCTTGCCGAAGAGGGCTTTGATGCAGTGCTTATCGGGGAGAGCTTTATGCGCGCTCCGGATCCCGGTATTGAATTGAGATTGCTTCTTGAATCATTCAAGACTCAGGAGGAAAAGGCAACCACTTGAAAAGGACACGGGTAAAAATCTGTGGGATCACCAATGTGGAGGATGCCCGATGTGCCGTGGAAGCAGGAACCGATGCTCTCGGCTTTGTTTTCTTCTCCGGAAGCAAACGGTTTATTGAGCCGGAGAAAGCCGCAGAAATTATTTCGAAGGTCCCAAGTCTCGTTGCATGCGTTGGTGTTTTTGTGAATACACCAATGGGGGAAGTTGATCGAATTGTGAAGTTGACACGGATTTCCGCAGTGCAATTCCACGGAGATGAATCTCCGGAATTTGTGAGGCTGTGCCCTTATCCCTCATATAAAGCCTTTCGAGTCACTGACGGTTTTTCATTTGAATCCATTAAAACTTATCCTTCAGACACATTTCTTTTGGAACCTTATGCTGAAGGAGAGTTCGGCGGGACGGGAAATGCGATGGATTGGACAATCGCTTCACGGGCTCGTGAGTATGGCAATCTGATTCTTGCCGGAGGACTTAGTCCTGACAATATAGAAGATGCAATAACCACGGTTCGTCCCTACGCTGTTGATGTGAATAGTGGAGTGGAATGCTCGCCGGGAAAAAAGGACCATGACCGTATCGAAGAATTGTTTCAGATTCTCGATACGATGCGGAAGAAATTCAATCGGGAGACAGTATGCTGATAGTAATGAAGAAAGATGCAACACGGGATGATGTGAACCGGGTGAAAGACCACGTTATCGGGTTGGGATATCAACCGCATGAAATCCCCGGCTCCCAGCGTGTCTGCATCGGGATTACCGGGAACAACGGAAAACTCAATCCGGGAACGTTTGCGTTGCTTCACGGCGTGGACGATGCAATTCCTGTCTCCAAGCCGTATAAACTCGTCGGGCGAGATGCAAAGCCGGAGAACTCGGAAATCAATGTTGAAGGGGAGGTGATAGGCGGAAAAGAAATCGCAATCATTGCAGGCCCCTGTTCTGTTGAAAGCTGGGAACAGTTGATTGCAACAGCTGAGGCGGTGAAGGATGCGGGGGCGAAGTTCCTCCGTGGCGGTGCGTTCAAGCCCCGGACATCCCCTTATGCGTTTCAAGGGATGAAAGAAGAAGGCCTTGTGCTCCTCCGGGAAGCGAAAGCAAAAACGGGTTTGAAGATTGTTACGGAGGCCAGGGACGTGCTGACGCTCTCTTCGGTTGCTGAGGTTGCCGACGTTATTCAAATCGGCGCACGGAACATGCACAACTTTGGGTTGCTCGAAGCGGTTGGTGAACTCCGCAAACCGGTTCTGCTGAAAAGAGGAATCTCGGCGACAATTGAAGAACTTCTCATGGCGGCAGAATATATTCTTGCTCGGGGAAATTACGATGTGATTCTCTGTGAACGAGGCATCCGCACGTTCGAGCCATACACGAGAAATACACTCGATCTGAACGCTATTCCGGTCGTTAAGAAGCTTTCTCACCTGCCGATCATTGTGGATCCCAGTCATGGTATCGGGATGTGGGATGGAGTAGCATCAATGGCCCTTGCCGGCATTGCGGCTGGCGCGGATGGAGTTATAATCGAAGTACATCCGGAACCGGCAAACGCTCTTTCCGATGGATTTCAATCCTTGAAGCCCGAAAGATTTCGCGATCTGATGGAAAAGATGAAGCAGCTCGCTCCCATTGTTGACCGTGCGTTGAGTCTTGAAGTTGCTTGATTGTGCCAACCACTCCCACAAAATATCAGCTTCCGGATGCGAATGGATACTATGGCGCGTATGGCGGGCGCTTCGTTCCGGAAACGCTCATGTCTCCTCTTCTCGAACTGGAGCGACAATATCTTGAGGCTAGACGTGATCCCTTATTCCGATCTGAATTTGTCATGCTCCTTGAAGAATACGTAGGTCGTCCTACTCCTCTAACGTTTGCATCCCGTCTTACTGAACATTTTCACGGTGCTCAAATCTTTCTGAAGCGTGAAGACCTATGCCACACAGGCGCTCACAAGATTAACAACACCATCGGGCAAATGCTACTCGCGAAACGAATGAACAAGTCGCGAATCATCGCAGAGACAGGGGCAGGACAACACGGCGTTGCAACGGCGACGGTTGCTGCAAAAATGGGGATGGAATGTATCGTGTATATGGGGGCCGAGGACATGCGTCGGCAGAGCCTGAATGTAAAGCGGATGTATCTTCTCGGCGCGCAGGTTATCCCTGTTGAGAGCGGGACTCGGACGCTCAAGGACGCAACGAGTGAAGCCATCCGCGATTGGGTTTCCCACGCGGACTCAACATATTATGTTATTGGATCCGTGGTCGGCCCCCATCCATATCCGATGATGGTCCGGGATTTCCAGGCCACCATTGGCGCGGAGGTCCGGGTCCAATTAGAAAAGGGAAAGAAGCAAACACCAGACATCCTGGTGGCGTGTGTTGGTGGCGGGAGCAATGCGATGGGGCTTTTTTTCCCTTTTATCCAGAGTGACTGCCGAATGATTGGGGTTGAGGCGGCTGGCAAAGGATTGGGCACTCAGTTGCACGCAGCAACATTGACAAAGGGAAAACCGGGAGTGCTACACGGCTCATACAGCTATTTGCTACAGGGGAAAGACGGACAGGTTGCAGAGGCACATTCTATTTCGGCAGGTTTAGATTACCCGGGAGTTGGCCCTGAGCATAGTGGATTGAAAGACTTGGGCCGTGTTGAGTATGTTTCAGTGACCGACGAAGAAGCGCTGGAAGCGGCAACGCTGCTTTCCCGCCTCGAGGGAATTATCCCTGCGTTGGAATCGGCCCACGCGATTGCTTATTTGAAGACGTTGTTGCCTACAACAACCGAAGATGATCTCATTGTGGTCAATCTTTCCGGAAGGGGAGACAAGGATATGAAGACCCTCACTCAGGGGTTGCTCCAAGCAGAGTGAGAAACCCCCGCTTTGCACATTCCAACCGCTCAACAATCAGTACTCAAACAATACTTTTATGAAACAACAACGGGGACGTCTTGCGATTGCCGATTGCCTGCAAGGTCTTCGGGAAAGAAACGAAAAGGCTCTGGTTCTTTTTGTCACTGCGGGATATCCTCAACTCAACGCCACCACCGATATCATCCTTGCGGCAGAAGAGGGGGGAGCGGATATCATCGAGTTAGGTATGCCATTCTCCGATCCTCTCGCTGATGGTCCGGTAATTCAGGAATGTTCCGCAACGGCGATCCGCAATGGAATGACTCTTATACGTACGCTCGAAGCGGTGGCAGCCCTTCGCAAGCGAAGCTCGATTCCCTTAGTTCTTATGGGATACATCAATCCAATTATTCAGTATGGGATTCGGCAATTCCTTTTGGAAGCGTCTGAAGCCGGCGTCGATGGTATTATCTTACCGGAAGTTCCTCTGGAAGAACAACGGTTAGTCTCCGATGACATCACTCGTGTCAACCTGGCAAACATTCTTCTCGTTGCTCCAACATCATCCGAAGAACGAATTGAAGCGATCGATAAGGTGTGTACAGGATTCCTATACTGTGTATCATCGACAGCCGTTACGGGGAACAGTGTAAAAGGATCGCAACAAGATTATGTTCGAAGGGTAAAGAGCATTGTGCAGAATAATTCTGTATTCACGGGCTTCGGCATTCAAACTCCTGAGCAGGCGAAAGTCTTTGCTGATGCTTGCGACGGCGTTATCATTGGTTCCGCATTCCTCCGGCATCTAAAGGCCGACTCTTCACGCGAGGGGATCGTCACATGGGTGCAATGGATGAAGAGTTCTCTTCGATCAAATCAAAGGAAGGCTGAAACAAACAAATCTAAATGACAGGCGTGTTTTCGTCGAAGGGAATCGGCGTATAGTTAGATTGAAGGAATTCTCGGACAACCGCTGAGGATCTCTCATCCAATGAACAAACTCGAGAGAAAACCTTCGAAATAATTGGAATGACGTTGCGAACAAGATCAGAGGTTTTAGCTTTATCGTCCTCGAAGAGGAACCCATTATCGAGCAACTGGTTTCGGTATCGGTCAAAATCTGATAACGTCTTTCGCTCGCTTTGCGTTTCGGTAAAATGTCCATCTTCAAACGAACGAGTCAGACTCCGTTTTGCATACGGTGCTGCCGCCAGCGATGGCGTAAGTACTTCGAGAAGGTAGGATAGCGAGGCGTGGTAGTACATTGCGCGCACGGGTATTTCCTCATGCTCGGCGGACCGGACGAGGCGTCGCATCGCGACGAATGTCTTCAGCCGCTCAGGCGCGGGTTTTTCAAACACAGCGTTTGCAATCGTCGCGACTGCGCGAAAATAGGTCGCCATATCATGGTGTTCGCGCGCTACATGAGAACGGAGCGGGGCAGAAATCCCCGTTTTGTAGACCGTGTGCTGCCGACCGTATGGGTCCTTCACCATGACGGAATCATATGCGTAATCCTGATTATCCAGGAAGCCAATAATCTCCAACAGCATGGTGATCACATGATCGGTGGTCAAGATCGCGTCGTCTCCAAACGGAGCATTCTTGAGGTAAAAGGTAAACGTATGTCGAAGGACAAGATTGAATGAATCGGCAGATTCGTCTTCGTCAATAGCGAGGACAGCCGGCGCATACCGAAATGGGAACACCCCAAACTCCGAGAGATGTGAAGAACTTTTTGTAATTCGATCGATATCAAGCAGCTTCTCCAGGGCCTGATAGCGAAACCACCCGAGCTGATATGAAAGACTGGTAATCTCCGGAATGGAATATGTTATTTCCGTTATATCATCGATCGCGTCTTCTTTCTTCTTGCTCGTATCCACACAGGTGAGGGTTGAGATATTTCCTCGAAGAGATTCCGGCTTGGTGGAACCGAAAGCATGGATCCATCGGTAGACCTTGAAAATAACTTTGTACTCCACCTGTTCGTTCTTAATGAGAGCATATGCGAGGTCGAGATCTCGAAGTCGATCGGGGGAAGGAAGTTCTCCAGTATCCGCAAGATAAACACTTGCTGTGTGAGGACGGTGATCGACATACTGTAGGCGAAGAGAGCCGCTGCCAAGAAGCAAGAGACCACCGGAGGTGTTCATGATAGAGACTGTTCCGTTGATTTCTTTTAGCGACATGAGATAATTAAAAGTCTGAGACGAGAGTGGAAAGGATCTACTGACAGAATACGAATCGTGTCGTTGAGGTGCAAGCTTTTCTTCTGCCGTGTGAACACACACACTACTACAAAGGCTTGAATCTCTCAAACGATTGCCGGCAACCCTGGCAGAAAAACAATTGTCGACACAGTGTTGCGCCGAAGGGACTTTCGAGGACGGTCTGTTCTGAACTACAGAACGGACATCGAACAGGTTGTGCGAGGTCCGCTTGAAGATTTGCGCCGCGTTGAGGAGGTGGTGCAATGCCGAAGAGCCGCAGCTTCTCCCGAGTCTCTTCGCTCAACATATCGGTCGACCACGGGGGAGAAAAAGTTGTTTCGATCGTTATGTGATTAATACCGAAGGAAACGAGTTTGTTTCGAATTTCTGATTTCATCATATCCATTGCAGGACATCCGACGAAGGTGGGGGAGATGACGACGTGGGCTCGGTCTTCACCCACGGAAACACTGCGGATAACTTTCATCTCCACAAGACTAAGAACGGGAATCTCAGGATCGGTAATCGTTCCGAGAGCCTCCCAAAGATCGCTTTCAGTAATTACCATGATGCACCCGGGACAGCTCTATACACTACCTGGAGGTCATCGATAAGTTGTTGAAGATGAGGAGTGTGGTTTCGTGATCGGCCCCCGTTATCGGGTTTGCAGTGAGGCGTGATGGTTCCATTCTTCTGCTGGATCGGCAAGGATAGTGAAGCAGACTGGAGAACAGGCGTGATGCTTTCAAGCCACTGCGATTGCAATTTCTCATTCCCGGGGAACACTCCTTCCTGAATCAGATCGTCCTCCGTTGACAACTTCTCAAAAACGCCAAGCGCTTGTGGGAAAGCCATGGTCACAGCAGCCTGCATTCGTTTATGACTTTCGTCTGTGGCATCACCCAAACGTTCAATGAGACCACGCAAATGAAGAATATGGTATTCTTCTTCACGCAGAAGTTTTCCCGCGATGTCCACAAACGGTGCGTAGCTGCTTTGCAATAAAGAGGTGAGTCGCACTTCTTCACCAACGTCGAACAGGAACTGCCTCACGACCGTGTAGGCAAAATCGCCTTTTGGGTAAGCTACGAAATGACAACAAGTGAATTCCTCCCACGGCCGTTCAAATGCCATTGCATCAGGAGATTTGCCTGTGTGTTTCTCCAACTCAGTGTACCAGACAAGGGAGTGACCGAGTTCATCCTGGGCAATATTGGAAAACGCGATGTCCTCCTCCAGGATCGGAGAATGACCGGTCCATTCGGAGTTGCGATGTCCGAGCGCAAGTTCATCATCCGCCATGGAGAGGAGGAAAGGGTGGAGTGCCTTTTTCGTTCGATGGTCAGTGCTCATCGGGCAGTTCCTTTTCCGGGGCCTGGAAGGCCTTAGGATCACGGTAGCTTTTATCCGTTACCTGCGCAAAAAAATTCTCAGCCTGATAATCTGTTGCCGTGATATCTCTTGCATTGACCACCCAGAGACTTACGCACTTTAGTCGTCGGGCAAACTGATCCCGTGCAAGCTGTAAAGCCATCGATGGGTCCGGGGCATGGACAGATCCAACATAAATATGTGGATCCCCCTTTTTTGTCTGGTGAAATACTTCATACGTATCCCACTGGGTGTCAGTCATGCGGCCACTTCCTTGGCCTTCGTGCTGGTATACTTTGCTGCGAGCGCTTCACGAACCCATCGTCCATCGTCGTGGGCCTTTCTCCGTGCCGCGAGTCGCTCTTTGTTCAGGGGACCGTCGCCGTTCACAACCCGCTTGAGTTCTTCCCAATCCGGCTCTGTATAATCCCAATGGCCCGTTTCTTTGTTATACACACAGTCCTTGTCAGGAACTTCAAGGTCGAGCGCTCGAATTTGTGGAACAATATGATCGACAAATTCCTGTCGAACCTGTTCATTCGTTTTGGTCTTGATTTTCCATTTCATTGAAAGCGCAGTATGCTCCGACAAACCGGTCGGGGGTCCCGACATCGCGAGGGTTGGGTACCACCAACGGTTGATGGAATCCTGCAGCATCTCCTTCTGCTCAGAAGTTCCCTTGGCAAGGGCAACGACTGCATCGTATCCTTGTTTGATGTGGAAAGACTCTTCGTAGCAGATTCTCTTCATCGCCCGTCCATAGGGCCCATAGGATGATTGGGCAAGCATCGTTTGATTTATGACCGCTGCTGTATCGACGAGCCATCCGATGACACCGACGTCTGCCCATGTCGGAGTAGGGTAGTTGAACACGTTGGCATATTTCGCCTTTCCGGCGTGCAACTCGTCAAGCATTTGTTCCCGGGAGACGCCGAGAGTTTCCGCAGCCCGGTAGAGGAGCTGCCCATGGCCCGCCTCATCCTGTACCTTTGCGACAAGGGTTAATTTCCTTCGAAATCCCGGTGCATACGGTATCCATTTTCCTTCGGGAAGTTGCCCCACGATTTCACTGTGCGCGTGTTGGCCCATCATTCTAATCAGTGTCTTTTTGTACCGCTCAGGCATCCAATCACCTGGCTCAACCTTTTCGCCTCGGTTGATTCGCTCCTCAAACTCTTCCAGGTGCTGTTCTTCTGTTTTGTTGGCGAATGCCATAGTTGTTACCATGATGTTGGTGGGAAAATGATCACGAATCTCATTTCAATATACTATTTTCATTGGATTGACTCAACGACAGGTGAATGGCAGACAGGATCCTCGCTGATGAGTGTATCCTCATCATCCTGTATGTGCCTCCGTTGGCAATCTCGACCAAATTTCTTACCTTTTTCCCACTTCAGAACACCACTCATGAAAGAACACACGAACTTTGCCACCTATTCGCGTCCGCTTTGCACCTAGTCCAACAGGGTATCTTCATGTCGGCGGGTTGCGAACTGCCCTCTACAACTACCTCTTTGCCAAGAAGAACAAAGGAACATTTGTTCTGAGAATCGAAGACACCGATCGCACTCGACTCGTCGAGGGTGCAGTGGAGAATCTGGTGACTACGTTGGAATGGGCGGGGTTAAAATTCGATGAAGGGCCCAATGTTGGTGGAAAGTATGGCCCGTATGTCCAGTCCGAGAGATTGGAAATCTATCAAGAACATGCGCGGAAACTTCTTTCAGAGGGGAAGGCGTACTACGCTTTTGACACTCCCGACGAGCTTGAGGAAATGAGAAAGACTCAGGAGAAGATGCGGGTTCCGCCCAAGTACGACCGAAGGGCGCTTCAATTAAGTGAAGCCGATGTGAAGTCAAGGCTTGATTCGGGAGTGCCCCATGTTGTGCGAATGAAGATTCCGGAGACCTCCACGATTGTTGTAGATGATATTGTACGGGGGCGCGTCGAATTTGTGAGCGACCGCCTTGACGACCAGGTGCTGCTTAAGTCTGATGGATTTCCAACGTACCACCTAGCGAACGTTGTCGATGACTCTATGATGGGAATAACACATGTGATTCGCGGAGAGGAGTGGCTTTCCAGCACTCCGAAGCATGTTTTGCTGTACGAGTACTTTGGATGGGACAAACCTGCATTTGCCCATCTTCCCCTACTTCTGAATCCGGACAAATCAAAGCTAAGCAAGCGGCAGGGAGACGTGGCCGTGGAGGATTACCGGCAGAAGGGGTATTTCCCTGAGGCATTAGCAAACTTCGTTGCTTTACTCGGATGGAATCCAGGTGACGAACGTGAGATCTTCAGTCTTCAGGATTTAGTGAAAGAATTCTCACTGGAGCGTGTGGGAAAATCAGGTGCTGTGTTTAATTTAGAAAAACTTCGATGGATGAATACGCAGCACCTTCGGCTGAAATCCGACGAAGAGCTGTTTGTTCTGTTAGAGCCGCATCTTGCAACCGCGAACTTCTACCCGGCTGAGAAGCCTTACGTGCTGAACGTGATCCATCTGATGAAGGAACGCGTCGATAATGTCGAGGAGTTCATTTCTTTTGGAGGGTACTTCTTTGCTGATCCTGAAGCGTATGACGAACAGGCGAAAAGGAAGAACTGGAAACCTGAGTCATCGACGTATCTCGCCGACGCGATTTTGTCGATCAGGGGACTCGCCGCATTTGATGAAAAGAGCATTGAAGAAGTTGTTCGCACGATCGCCGAGAAACACGGAGTCGGTGCTGGCAAACTGATCCATCCCATCAGGCTTGCGTTGACCGGTGTCGGATTGGGTCCCGGACTTTTTGAATTGATGGCGGTACTGGGTAAGGAGACTTGCCTTCGTCGCCTGGAACAAGCACTGTCGCGTCTCGCTTAGCATTGACTATCGCATTCACATTCTCTATATTTTTTCTGATTAAAATTTGATGAAGCCATCTGATGTTATTCGTATACGCAACGCGGTGTTCTATGCCTACCACGGGGTATTGCAGGAAGAACAGTCGGTTGGTGGAAAATTTGAAGTTGACGTGGATATGTATGGTGATTTTGGGGGTGCGGCACGGACCGACAAGCTGAAACAGACCGTTGATTATGAACAGGTCTATGCCCGTATTCAAGACATCGTTCATGCGCAAAAGTTTTACCTGCTTGAAGCTCTGGCCAATACTATAGCCGAACGGTTGCTTCAAGAGTTTTCGATCCTCGACAGAGTGGCCGTGCGAATTCGGAAACCGCATCCACCGGTGAAAGGGGTCGTGGATTACGTCGAAGTGGAAATCACACAGAGTCGTTAACCATGTATCGCATTTTTGTAGGTGTAGGGTCGAATATAGGAGAACGGGAGAAGTTCCTGGATAAGGCCGTTGCAGCTCTCCGGAAACTCCCGGGAACGAAAATGGTGTGGACATCTTCCGTCTATGAATCGGAGCCGTGGGGAAACCCAAATCAGGGAAAGTTCCTCAATGCGGTGGCCGAGCTTGAATCGGACTTTGCTCCCGGGAGCCTCTTAAAAGAGGTGAAGTCGATCGAGGAGAACATCGGAAAGCGTTCGAGCGAGCGATGGGGGCCGCGGGAAATCGACATCGATATTTTGCTGTACGATGGTTTGGTGGAGCAAACAGAAGAGATTTGCATCCCCCACAAAGAACTGGGAAATAGAAAATTTGTTTTGATTCCTTTGAAGGAAATTGCGCCGGATGTCGTCCATCCGGTGAACGGGATGACCATTGAGGAGCTTGCGGGAGCCTGTAGAGACACAACGAGGGTCGTGAAGTCATCGCATCATATCAAAATCTAGCACCAACACCGATCAGGAAGCGGAACCCTATTGCCGAACGCTGAGTCGCTCGCGTCTCTTATCGAACAATCAGATCTGCGTTACATCGCCATCGAAGGTGTTATCGGCGCAGGCAAGACTACGCTTGCGACGATGCTCGGCGAGACGCTCGGAGGAAACGTCGTGCTCGAGCAATTCGCGGAGAATCCGTTTCTGAAGGATTTTTACCATGACCCCGAACGATACGCTTTTCAAACACAGATATTTTTCCTTCTCACCAGGTACAAACAGCAGCGACAGTTGTTCCAGGCCGACCTCTTTCATCGTTTTCTGGTGACGGATTACATCTTCGAGAAGGACAAAATATTTGCCTACTTGAATCTTGAGAATGAGGAGTTGCGGCTTTACGAAACCCTTGTCAGCAATATTGAGCACAATATTCCCACTCCGGATCTTGTCGTGTATCTACAGTCGAGCGTTCCCCGATTGATGGAGCATATCAAAGATAGAGCTAGGGCTTTTGAAGCGGATATGTCTGAGTCGTATATACGGGATCTGAATGAAGCTTATAATTATTTCTTCTTCCGGTATAAAACAACGCCGCTGCTAATTGTCAATACAACCGAGCTTGATTTCGTGAACAATGGAGAACACTACGAAGATCTGGTGAGGGCGATCCTTCGTCCAAATCGCGCCGCCGTTGAATATTACAATCCCCTGGTAAAGAAGTGAGGAGGTAAGAAAATGCGTTATCTCCTCCTTTTGTTTATT
The DNA here is from genome assembly GCA_036397975.1 of Bacteroidota bacterium. Lineage (GTDB taxonomy): Bacteria > Bacteroidota > Ignavibacteria > UBA10030 > UBA6906 > SZUA-287. The sequence goes on along the minus strand of DASWHW010000213.1, from coordinate 14,166 downwards.
GCCGGGTATCTCATCTGGAAACTCGTTCAAATGCTTGCGCGGGGATTTGGAGGGAGAGACGCGCAACGAAACGTCCGCAACGGGGAGAAAGGCAAAAAGGACCCACTTCATCCTTACGTTGAAATCAAAGACGCCGAGTTCGAGGAGATCAAGCCGGAGAAAGATTCCGGTGAAGAAAAGCCCCCCAAGAACGAATGACCACCAGGTCGACCCTACGAGGTGCAGAGCAAGCGTTGAAGCGTCTATTTGCCTTCCTGTTTCGAATAATCTTCCGTTCTAATCCATACAGGAATCTCGCCGCGTTTCATCCTAAGGCCATCCTCGTGGTTCGCCAGCATAACCAACTGGGGGATATGCTCTGCGCAGTACCTCTGTTGCGCTCGCTTCGTGAGAAATTTCCCAAAGCGTTCATTAGCCTCATTACGAGCCCCGTCAACTACGACGTGATGGTTGGCAATGAATATATCGACGAGGTTCTCTGTTACGACAAGCGGGAATTCATCACCCAGGGTCTCCCGAGGCTTGAGCGGCTGTTAAGGTTCTTGAGAGCGCTGCGAAAAATGGGATTTGACCTTGCCATTGTTCCGGCAACAGTTTCAACATCTTCCACGAGTGACTGGTTAGCGTTTTTGTCGGGAGCACGAGTGCGAATTGGCCCCTCGTCTCTCGAAAGCAAAGAGAACCCGACCGGATTTCTCTTCAACGTCCCTGTTCCCCTTGATTGGAGAGAGACGCCAGAGGTTCATCAAGCAGAGCGCAACACCGCTATCGCCCTCTCCCTTGGCATCGCAAGTATCCAACCTCGTTCAGTCATATCCTTGAAACCATCTGAAAGCAAAGAGGCTAAATCATTTCTAGGGACTGATTCAAGCACACATAGATTAGATATTGTATACCATCCGGGCGCTGGCAAGATTCCCAATCGATGGCCGGCGGATCGATTCGCGCTCGTGGCAAACATTCTCTCCTATGAGTTCGATGCTCGTGTTGTGATAACCTCCGGTCAGTTTGATGGAGACCCTGTAAGCGATATGAAGGGGAAACTCTCCGTTGAATACAAGATCATTTCCAACGAGCCTATTCGAAAGGTAGCCGCAGTTCTTTCCCAGGTTGCTCTTGTCATTACAAACGACACGGGAATAATGCACGTGGGAGCAGCCGTAGGCACGCCAGTCCTCTCTCTTTTTGGACCAACCGATTGGCGCCAGTGGGCGCCTATCGGACATCAACACCGAGTTGTTGCAAGCAAGTCAACAAACATCGAGGATATTCAGACAGACGAAGTGTTGTTTGTTGCCCGAGAAATGCTTCGTACAATCTTACAGAGAAAAAGTTCGACTTCATGACAATGCTTTATTGCTCAACGAAATTTTTCTATATTGATTCCGCTTTTGCAATTCCTCTCAAGAACATTGAACAGTCAACGCAGGTATGAGTCGGATTTACATAGAAGATCTTGCAAGCCATGTTGGCGAAGAAATCACGCTGCATGGCTGGGTATATAACAAGAGATCGAGCGGAAAAATTAGGTTCCTTGTCATGAGGGATGGAACTGGTCTTGTACAGGGTGTCGTCGCGAAAGGCCAGGTTTCGGATGATGTGTTCGCGAGGTTTGATGAGCTGACGCAGGAGTCCTCCTTTTCGATGACGGGCAAGGCGAGAGCTGAGAAACGGGCGCCAGGGGGATATGAATTAGATGTCTCGGATATCCACATCATCAGCATTTCCGAAGAATATCCGATTACTCCCAAGGAGCATGGTGTGGAGTTCTTGATGGACCGAAGGCATCTCTGGTTACGCTCCAGTCGCCAGCATGCCGTCCTTCGAATCCGGCATGAAATCATCCGTTCGATACGCCAGTTTTTTGACGATAGGAGATTTGTACTCTTGGATGCGCCAATTTTCACACCGGCGTCTTGTGAAGGAACCTCGACCCTCTTTGAAACAGAGTACTTTGACCTGGGGAAGGCATTCTTGACTCAGTCAGGGCAGTTGTACGGAGAGGCGGGGGCGATGGCACTAGGGAAAGTGTATGTTTTCGGACCAACGTTCCGCGCAGAGAAATCGAAGACGCGGCGACATCTCACTGAATTTTGGATGGTTGAGCCTGAGGTGGCATTCAACGACCTGAATGACAATATGGACCTAGCTGAGGAATTCATAGAGCATATTGTGCAGTCTGTATTGAAGAATCGCAAAAAGGAACTTGAGACACTCGAGAGAAATACCTCATTGCTCGAAAAGGTGAAGAGACCGCTCCCAAGGATTTCTTATGATGAGGCCGTGGCAATACTAATGAAGAAGGGTCATAACTTCCTATGGGGAAACGATTTCGGTGGTCCAGATGAAACTCTTATCTCGGAGGAATTCGATCGTCCTGTCATGGTTCATCGCTATCCGGCGAAAATAAAAGCCTTCTACATGAAACGTGATCCGCAAAACAACGAGCTGGCACTCGCTCTGGATGTTCTCGCCCCGGAGGGATATGGGGAAATCATAGGGGGGAGTCAACGCGAGGATAATCTGGATCTTCTCCTGGCACGGTTGAAGGAGCACGAACTCCCTGAAGATGCATTTTCATGGTATCTCGATCTTAGAAGATATGGTAGTGTTCCTCATTCCGGTTTTGGTTTGGGGATTGAACGCACGGTCTCCTGGATCTGCGGGCTTGACCACGTCCGGGAAACAATACCATTTCCTCGCATGATTTATCGCCTCACACCATAAAGGAGCGAGTACAACGAATGCTCTCGGTTTCTGACCTTCGAAAGGACTTCGGTGCTATTCGCGCTGTTGATGGAGTCTCGTTTGAAGTTCATCGGGGTCAGATTTTCGGACTTTTAGGCCCCAACGGCGCAGGCAAATCTACCACCATCCGGATGGTTCTGAACATCCTCCAACCAGACTCAGGAACGATCCTGTATGACGGCCTCCCATTTCGAGAATCAACGCGCAACATTGTCGGCTATCTTCCTGAGGAGCGGGGGCTCTACAAGAAAAACAAACTTCTTGATACCGTTCTCTACCTTGCGCGGCTCCGCGGTATGGCTCCCTCGATGGCGCAAGCGGAGGCATATCGCTGGTTGAAACGTTTTGGACTCTTGCAGGAAGTCCATCGTAAAGTGGAGGCTCTCTCAAAAGGAAATCAACAGAAAGTCCAGTTTATTTCATCCGTCATTCACAATCCGTCTCTTGTGATTCTCGATGAGCCTTTCGCCGGTCTTGATCCGATCAATCAAATTCTCTTCAAAGATATTTTTCTTGAGTTGAAGCACCAGAATAGGGCGATTGTTTTTTCAACGCACCAGATGGAACAGGCGGAAAGACTGAGCGACAGCCTTTGCCTGATCAACAGGGGAAGGGTTGTTCTTGGAGGGAGTGTCAAGGACGTAAAGAAGATGTATGGGAGGAACGCTGTTCATGTTGAGTTCGACGGAGACGGGGAGTTCCTGGAATCCCTTCCGGGGGTTCAAAACTGTATGCTGTACAAGAACTCGGCGGAGATTGAACTCACACCTGAAACGCAACCTCAGACCCTGCTCGCGCAAATCCTTCCGTCTCTTGAGGTGCGTAAATTTGAGATACTCGAACCATCACTCCACTCAATTTTCATGCACACTGTTGGTGAAGAAAAAGTCGAGAAAGAGTCGGACGGATGAAGAAGGCGTTGATCGTTGCTCGCTGGGAATATATTGAAAAAGTGAAGAGCAAAACGTTCCTCATTGGAATTTTCGTGACTCCGTTGCTGATGGTGGTCATGGGAATTCTTCCAGGCCTGTTTGCGAGCAAGGAAGATGCTTCAACAAGGGCGATTGGCCTTATTGATATGACGGGGGAGTTTGCCGGTGAATTCAAGAAAAGAATGGAAGAGAATTACGTGCTTGAAGACAAGAGCCCGAATTACATCGTGGAAATCCTCACTGGCAATCGTGACCTCGATCTCGCCGGTACGTTGATCATTGCAGAAGCAAAGGTGTTGGGCGATGAATTGGAAGGGTATTGCATCATCCGGTCGACCGAAGTGACTGATAGTTTAGTGGAATATCGATCAAAAAATGTTGGTGACTTTCGGCTCAGTACTCGGATCGACGAAACCCTCGGCGACATCATTATGGAACGGAAACTTCTGGCCCTTGGACTGGAACCATCCCTGATGAAAGACCTTGCAGTTCGCATTCGGACGAAAACTGTGAAGATCTCAGAGGGAACCTCTGAAGAATCCGGATTCCTCCAGGTTTTTTTCAGGGCATACGCGGTAATGATGATGCTCTTTTTCGTGATTCTTACTTCGGGACAAATGCTTGTTCGCAGCGTGCTCGAAGAAAAAGCAAATCGCATTGTGGAGATTCTTGTCTCATCATGTTCGTCCACTGAACTTATGGCGGGAAAAGTTCTTGGACTGAGTGGATTGGCAATTACGCAGGTGGCAGTCTGGGGACTAATAGCCACTGCTCTGGCTATCAACTTGAACTTCCAGTTTGTCGACCTGGGGCAGGCGGTTCTCCTCTTTGTTTACTTTCTTCTCGGCTATCTCTTTTATGCGGCAATTTTCATTGGGTTCGGAGCTCCTGTCACAACCGAACAAGAGGCACAGCAGATCACCAGCTACCTGGTGTTTCTTGTTATTCTCCCGATTGTTATTGCGATACCGGCGATACAGAATCCGAACGCAGCCTGGCTTCAGATTCTGAGTTTCGTTCCATTCCTGACACCAACGATGATGGCATTGCGTATTACAATCCTGACTCCTTCCCCGTGGGAAATTATCGGTACGATCATCATCCTGCTGATCTCGACTCTCGGTGCGATGTGGGTTGCTGGGAGGATTTTTCGGATTGCAATATTGGCAACGGGGACGCGACCGGGACTTCGCGAAATGTTTCGCTGGATTCGGGCGAATTAAGATTTCACTAATCTGAAGGATGACGCACGATGGCTCCGCTAAAGAACTTAACATGCTCGCTCTTCCTTGCGCTTGCATTGCCACTGACCATTGCGTCAGCCCAGGTGATCGCTCCGGGGCCCGGAGCCTCCGCCGGTTTTTCCCGTAGCGTGTTTGGAATAGGTTTCTTTGGCGGGCCGGCGACGGGACTTGGATTGAGCTTTCGCCACCACCTTCCGAGCGTTTTGAGCTATCAGATTACCGCCGGTGCGATCAGCATCGAGAGTAAGCTCTCTTATGACTTCGGTGTTGAATTGCAAATCGATGTGTTCCGTTCATATTCTTCCCGGTTCTATGTCGGAGGGGGGACTTCATATTTCTACAGCGGCAATGGGAGCAACACGATGAACGGACCTGTTCGTTTGGGCTTGGGAGTTGGGATCGAATATGCCGCCTCCCCGGGTCTTCACGTGATGGGAGATCTATTCTTCACGTACTTCAGCGACGGGACTGTCCTTCCTTTGCCGCAACTCGGCTTCTTCTATTACTTCGAGTGATTCTCAAGTCTCTCGCCGCAGGCTGAATCGCGTGGCAAACAATCTGTTGCCCCCCTACAGAATTATTGTTTCTAGATTTATGAAACTCGCTCGCTCGGCTTTCGACGCCTCTCACCAAATTCACTTCGCAGGCAAGAAAATCTTTGATTCTCTACTGAAAATATCCTAACTTGGAACCGCTTTTATGAAGCATCGACTCTTGACTCCGGTTGTAATTTTGCAGTGACCATCGAATCCCTTATTACCTACTTCTTTTCCTTTGCCGCAGTGGTTGCTGCGGGTTTCATGGTAGCGCAGAAGAATCCCATGCTAAGCGCTATCTCTCTCATCGCCAATTTCTTTTGCCTCGCCGGCCTTTATCTCATGCTCCATGCACAACTCCTGGCGGTCCTACAGATCGTCGTGTATACCGGCGCCATTATGGTATTGGTGATTTTCGTGATCATGCTCTTGAATCTTGGTGATGAGAAGAAATTGATTGAACGATTCGACATGTGGAAGATAGCAGGGATCATTATTGTTGCCGGATTTCTCCTTGAAATGATCTATATCTTTGGGTGGAGTTTGGGCGGGGGGAGCAACGCTAACCTCTCGGAGGAAGCTCCCAGGATTGGTGAAGTGGAAGCGATGGGGAGAGCTATGTTCAGCAAATTCCTCCTGCCGTTTGAGGTGACGTCGATTCTTCTTTTGGTTGCGATTGTCGGTGCTGTTGTTCTTGCCAAGAAACGTACTTAGTACGTCACGATTCAAATATGCCTGTTACTCTTGAATATTATTTGGTCCTGAGCGCCGTTCTCTTCACGATCGGCGTTGTTGGTGTTCTCACGCGGCGGAATGCCATCGTTGTCTTTATGTGCATCGAGTTGATGTTGAACTCCGTCAATCTCACGCTTGTTGCATTTAGCGCTTTTCTTGGGGATATCACAGGGCAGGTACTTGTATTTTTTGTGATGGCTGTTGCAGCGGCCGAGGCCGCGGTCGGTCTCGCAATTGTTATCTCACTCTTCCGCAATAAGCAAACAGTCAACATCGACGAGATCAACATTCTCAAGTGGTAAGCCGAGGAGACACACAAGACTAACGCATGGCCCATGATCTAATTCCATACGCTATTTTCCTTCCGCTGATTGGATTCCTGATCAATGGTTTGGTGGGGAACAGGCTCAAATCAGAGTCGCTTGTCGGTGGCATTGGAAGCGCGACGGTCGGCTTGGGATTTCTGATTGCGTGCTGGACTCTTGTCGAGATGTTGAACCTGGCACCTGAGGAAAGAACATTCATTCTACCGGTCATCGATTGGATTACTGCAGGTAGTCTGAATGTGAACATCGCATACCAGGCTGATCAGCTTTCGATCTTGATGATGTTGATCGTGACAGGAGTCGGCTTCCTCATTCACATCTACTCCATTGGATATATGCATGGAGATCCCGGGTTCGCCCGGTTTTTTGCCTACCTCAACCTCTTCATATTCGCAATGTTGACTCTGATCCTTGCGGATAACTTTTTGCTGATGTTTCTGGGATGGGAGGGGGTCGGCTTGTGCTCCTACCTGCTCATTGGTTTTTGGTACGATAGGAAGTTTGAAAAAGGAACAACCGGTGATGCGGCAAAAAAGGCATTTATTGTGAACCGTATCGGCGACTTCGGTTTCCTGATTGCGATGTTCCTCATCTTCATGACATTTGGGTCACTGAGTTTCCAATCGGTGTTTGCACAAGCCTCAGCGTTCCCCGTTGGTTCAGTTGTCATCATGTGGATCACAATTGCTCTTTTCTTGGGCGCGACAGGAAAGTCGGCACAGATCCCGTTATTCGTCTGGCTACCTGATGCGATGGCTGGTCCAACACCGGTCAGTGCGCTCATTCATGCTGCAACGATGGTGACAGCCGGGATCTATATGATAGCCCGCTGCTCGGTGCTCTTTGCTCTCGCTCCAACGACGATGATGATTGTGGCCGTCATTGGAGCGGCAACTGCATTCTTTGCGGCGACCATCGGGCTCGTGCAGAATGACATTAAGAAGGTCCTTGCGTATTCGACCGTGAGCCAGCTTGGATACATGTTTCTTGCGCTTGGCGTCGGAGCATTTACCGCTGGCCTTTTTCATCTAATGACACATGCCTTCTTCAAGGCGCTGCTGTTCCTTGGTTCTGGTTCCGTTATCCACGCAATGCATGAGGAGCAGGATATTCAGAAAATGGGAGGATTAAAGAAGTACATGCCAATTACGTCTTTCACTTTCATCATCGGGACGATTGCGATCGCCGGCATCTTTCCATTTTCGGGCTTCGTCAGCAAGGATGAGATATTGTGGAAAACGTTTTCTGGAGGCCACATTGGTCTTTGGATAATTGGCGCAGCTGGCGCAGTCCTCACTGCATTTTACATGACACGACTTACTATCCTGACATTTTACGGAGAGAAGCGTTGGGGGGAAAATAAGCATCCACATGAATCGCCGAAGACCATGACGTATTCTCTCATTGTTCTCGCGATCCTCTCGGTCTTCGGTGGCGCCGTCGGCTGGCCTGCTGCCCTTGGTGGCGGCAATGCATTTGAACATTGGCTGGAGCCGATATTTGAACGAGCGAATGATGAAATGCACCTGATTGCGCCAGGCCACGATCCAATGGAGTACGTACTGATGGTCTTCTCTGTCGCTATTGCATTGGCAGGAATGTACCTGGCCTACACCATGTATCTGAAGAAAATGGAATTGCCGGCAAAATTATCACGTGCATGGCCCCGTTCGTACAAGACATTGTTTCGAAAATGGTACGTTGACGAAGCCTACGAAGCGGCCGTCGTCCGTCCGATACACACCGGCTCGGAGAAGATTCTCTGGAAGGGCGTTGATGTCGGCGTTATTGACTGGACAGTGAATGCGATTGCCCGTCTGTTCGGTTTCATCAGCAAGTACGCTCGCATGGCACAAACGGGAGTCGCGGAAACATATGTCTTTGTCTTCATCGTCGGTGTCGTCGCGATCATCGGCTTCCTTGCCCTGAAGTAATCTCATGAACGAGACCATCATACTCAGTCTTATCGTCTTCACGCCGTTGGTCGGCGCAATTCTTATCAGCGTTATGAACAGGGAACAGGTAGCCCTTGTCAGGATTATTGGTCTCGCTTCCTCATCAATCGCATTCCTCCTTTCACTATGGCTCTTTGTTTCCTTTGACGCGACGAGCGGTGATATGCAGTTTGTCGAGAAATTCTCGTGGATCGAATCTCTTGACGTTTCGTATCACCTCGGTGCCGATGGCATTTCACTCCTTCTTATCGTACTGACAACGCTGCTGACTCCTATTGCGCTTCTTGCCTCATGGGAGTCCATCGGGCAGAGAATAAAACAATATGTCGCGCTGATGCTCCTCCTTGAAGTTGGTACACTGGGTGTGTTCATGGCGCTCGATCTTTTTCTGTTTTATGTATTCTGGGAATTCATGCTTATTCCGATGTATTTTCTCATTGGAATCTGGGGCGGGCAGGAGAGAATTTATGCGGCAGTAAAATTCTTCCTCTATACTATGTCTGGCAGTCTTCTGATGCTTGTCGCCATCATTTGGCTGGGGTCCTATGCAGCGGGGTTGCCTGACGGGAAGTTCACAACAAACTTTATGGAGCTGTACAAGATTGCACCTGGTATTCCGAGCGATTTGCAATCATGGATGTTTCTTGCCTTTGCGTTGAGCTTTTGTATAAAGGTCCCGTTGTTTCCATTGCATACGTGGCTACCCGACGCACACGTACAGGCGCCGACGGCGGGTAGCGTAATTCTCGCTGGTGTTCTACTGAAAATGGGCACGTACGGACTGGTGCGCTTTTGCTTACCCCTCTTCCCGTATGCGACCTTTACTTATCTACCCTACATCGCAGGATTAGCGGTTGTCGGAATCATTTACGGAGCCCTTGTATCAATCGTCCAGGGCGACATAAAGAAGCTCGTGGCATATTCCTCCGTTAGTCATCTTGGATTCGTTGTACTTGGAATCTTTGCCCTGAATGAAGAGGGAATGCAGGGAGCGGTGATTCAGATGATCAACCATGGTCTTTCCACTGGCGCTCTCTTTCTTTTGGTGGGAATGCTCTACGATCGTCGCCATACACGGGAGATCAAAGACTTCGGGGGCATCGCCAAAGTGATGCCGGTCTATGCGACGTTCTTCATGATCGTCATGCTTTCCTCTGTGGGGCTTCCAGGATTGAACGGTTTTGTCGGAGAGTTTCTCATCCTTCTCGGAGCTTTCAAATCGAGTTCATTGGGCTCACCATGGTTTGCTATCCTTGGTACAACCGGTGTTATCTTCGCGGCCGTGTATCTTCTTTGGAGTTATCAGAGAGTATTTTTCGGAACCCTCGACAATCCTGAAAATGAAAAGCTCATTGACTTGAACAAACGTGAATGGTTTGTCCTTTCCCCAATCGTCCTGCTGATCGTATGGATTGGCTTCCATCCGAATACTTTTCTTGAGAAGTCCGCTCTGGCGTCGAAGAAGATCGTTCAGCAAATCGAGCAGGCGCGGAAGGGAACATCCGTTAGGACGGCAGCCATCGCCATTGAATCGCAGGGGCACGCAGAGTAGCCAACGAAAATGAACCCACCCATTTCCTTCAACGACATATTACTGACTGCTCCACTGACCATACTGATCATCACGATGATCGTGGTTCTTGTTGCCGAGGCAACACGTGAGAAGAGCGATGCATTTACCCCATGGTTTTCCATCGCCGGGTTGATCGCAGCTTCGGCAGCCGCGTTTTCATCAATTGATTTGCCTGGAATCGCGTACGCAGGCATGGTGAACACCGGAGGGTATGCCGACTACTTTGCAATTGTTTTTTGTGTCGCGGGAATTCTCACAATTATGCTTTCGCCGAAATACATTCGACAGCAAGGAATCGAGCTGGGCGAGTATTACGCATTGCTGTTGTCCTCAATCGTCGGAATGATATTGATGGCATCGGCGGCAGACCTTATTGTTTTTTTCCTCGGCCTCGAGATCATGTCAGTCTCTTTTTACATCCTCGCAGGATTTAACCGCTCACGATCGACGAGTAATGAAGCGGCTCTCAAATACTTTCTGCTTGGTGCGTTTGCAACAGGATTTCTGTTGTATGGCATTGCCTTGGTGTATGGATCAACCGGATCGACAAACATCATGCGCGTCATTACCGTTGCACCCTCGGCGCTTTCAAGCACGATGTTTTCCGTAGGACTGGGATTGTTACTAATCGGCCTGGTGTTCAAAGTAGCCGCGGTGCCATTTCATATGTGGGTTCCTGACGTGTATGAAGGCTCGCCTACCACAGTCAGCGGATTCATGTCTACAGGTGGGAAGGCAGCGGCCTTCTCCGCACTCCTCATTATCTTCGCTCCGTCACTTATTTCTTCCGTTGTCAACGTGCAGGACGTCCTTGCTGTTGTTGCGGCGCTTTCCATGGTGGTCGGCAACGTGCTCGCGATCTCGCAAACAAATCTCAAACGAATGCTCGCTTATTCGAGCATTGCTCATGCAGGATATATCTTGACCGGAGTTGTTGCAGGGAACGATAGCGGCGCGCAGGGAGTGCTGTTCTATCTCCTATCGTATTCCATGATGAACATCGGAGCCTTTGGCGTTCTTTCGATTCGTGAGAAATCTGATGGATCCAATGTTTCTTATGAGGACTACACGGGATTGAGCACGCGAAAACCTGTATTAGCGGGCCTGATGGCTCTCTTCATGTTTTCACTCACGGGAATTCCACCGTTCGCGGGATTCTTTGGCAAGTACTATGTCTTCGTCGGAGCTATCAAGGCCGGCTTCACATGGCTTGCCATTATTGGAGTGTTGATGAGCGTTGTTTCCGCCTACTACTATCTCCGCGTCGTCGTCCTGATGTACTTTCGGGAGCAAGATTCCGTCACTGAAGAGCATGTTCCGATTATGGGAAACATCGCGCTCATTATTTCTGCTCTTGCTCTTCTTCTCTTGGGAATCTTTCCATCTTCGGTACTGCAATACACTCAACATTTCTTTTAGAGAACTATGCATCTCCTTGCCACAGCGGACGAAACGCGCGCGATGGATCGAGAAGCGATATCGACCTATGGGATCCCCGGTATTGTCCTGATGGAAAACGCCGGCCGGGCTTGCGTTGACTTCCTTCAACAAGAGTTTTCGACGTTCAGTCATCTCTCCGTGGCCGTCGTTTGCGGAAAGGGTAACAATGGTGGAGATGGATTTGTTATCAGCAGACATTTGACCAATCTCGGGGCAAGAGTTGATGTTTTTCTCCTTGTATCTCCACGTGTTATCAAGGGAGATGCTAAAACAAATCTCTCCATCCTCACGAAGATTGTCAAGAAATCTCAGAAGGTGAAGATCAAACAAATCCGCAGTGCTTTTCCTTCTTCGAAATCATATGACATTATCATTGATGCAATTTTTGGAACCGGCTTCTCAGGGAATGTTCAGGGTCTTCATCTCAAAGCCGTCCAATGGATGAATAATTCGGGGAAGAAGGTTGTTTCTGTTGATATCGCTTCCGGTGTGAATGCAGCGACGGGTGCCGTTGGCAATGCCGCGGTGATGGCGCATGCCACCGTAACGATGGGTGTAAGGAAAATCGGCCAGTGTGTTGGAGAGGGGAGAGTTCGAACAGGTTCGATGGTATTAGCAGATATCGGCATTCCATCCACAGTGGAGACAAGAGCGAGGTGCCATCTGGTTGAGGGAAAAGATGTCTCAGCGTCCTTTCCGGCAATTTCTCCGCGGGCACACAAGTACGCCAGGGGAAAACTCCTCATCATAGGAGGCTCACGCAAATACACAGGCGCTCCGGCGATGACCGCACAAGCGGCAATGCGTACCGGCACTGGTGCAACAATTCTTGCTATCCCCGAAGGGATTCACGAAGTACTTGCCAGAAAACTAACTGAAGTGATGCTCGTCTGTTGCACTGAAACATCCAGTGGCGCCCTTCACCGTGATGCGATACCAGGTCTGCTTGAAAGAGCACAGTGGGCCGATGCCGTTGCAATTGGGCCGGGGCTTTCCCGAGATGAAGACACGCTAGCACTCGTTCGCGAGTTGCTTCGCAGGATTGATCGGCCAGTCCTCGTGGACGCCGATGCACTGTTTGCATTGAAGGGGCATCATCATCTTTTGAAACGCCGGAAAGCCGCAACTGTCCTCACGCCACACTATGGAGAATTCAGCGACTTGACTCGGGTCGGGATTGAAGAAACAGAAAGCGATCCGGTGTCTATCTCTCGTCGATATGCGAAAAGTCTCAAGAGTGTTCTTATCCTCAAGGGTGCCCCGACGATCATTGGAACGACTACGGGAGAGGTCTATGTAAATTCGACAGGGAACCCGGGAATGGCGACGATCGGTTCTGGCGACGTGTTGACAGGCATAGTCGGCTCTCTGCTCGCGCAAGGCATAGAAGCAGAGCAGGCATCGATTGCAGGTGTGTTTGTTCATGGGCTCGCAGGCGACTTCGCTGCAAAGAAACATGGAACACGGAGCCTTATGGCGCTCGATATCGCAGCTGCTGTGCCGTCGGCAATCAAGGCATTATCTGAATGAGTGGACTGAACAAGCTCCGCTCATTCTTCATTTATCAATGCCCTTTCATCATCTGGTGCCTTCTGATTTTTGTCAGTTCGGCCATTCCGTCCGCGGAGCTTCCGCGATTTGTTTTCAAACTGTCGGATAAGCTTCTTCACTCAATTCTTTTTCTCGTTCTCGCAGCACTGGCGTACAGAGCTCTCACCCATCAGGATGGTTTTCCTTCTCTCTCGCGTCATGCATTGAGTATCACGGCCGCTTTCACACTCTTCTATGGCGTGAGTGATGAAGTTCATCAGCTTTTCGTTGCAGGACGAAATGCCAGTGTGTATGATGTAGCTGCTGATGTCGGTGGCGGTTTGGTGTTCGTTCTCATCATCAAGATCTCCCGCGCATTCAAACACGGCAAAGGCGTATCTTCATCCATTTGATTTTCCTCCTCAAATTCGATAATTTTGCTGATTGGAATTCGAATTACTTCATACGGATCGACGTGCACGCGCTGGAATCGTGCACACGGAGCGGGGAGATATCCCGACGCCAGTCTTTATGCCTGTCGGAACCCAGGGGTCGGTAAAAGCAGTTGAGCATCGGGAGCTGTTGGAGATTGGGGCGAAGATTATTCTCGGGAATACGTACCATCTCTATCTCCGCCCAGGGACGGAGATCATGCAGAAGGCTGGAGGTCTTCATTCCTTCATGAATTGGGATCGCCCGATTCTCACGGATAGCGGAGGGTATCAGGTATTCAGCCTATCGGATATGAGGGGCATCGATGAGGATGGGGTTACGTTCAAATCCCATCTCGACGGTTCGACGCATATGTTCTCGCCGGAAAGGGTGATAGACATTCAGCGGTCACTCGGATCAGATATCATGATGGTCCTGGACGAGTGCACACCGTATCCCTGTGAAGAAGGATACGCCCGTGATTCACATAAACTCACTCTTCGCTGGGCGGAACGCTGCAAAACTCGACAGATGGACACAAAACCATTTTACGGGTATCAACAGTCTTTGTTTGGGATTGTACAGGGAAGTACATTTCCCGCGATTCGGGAGGCGTCTGCAGAAGGCTTACTGAAAATTGGTTTCGAGGGATATGCGATTGGAGGTCTCTCCGTCGGAGAACCAGCCCAAGATATGTACGCGATGACGGAGATTT
>DASWHW010000212.1:0-7614 GCA_036397975.1 Bacteroidota bacterium | reverse complement strand
CAATATTCATCAGGCCGCTGTGATAAATTATGGTACCGGGGAATGGCCGTTTTTTTTGTGGTGTTGCAAGTTAAGTTAGAAGGTAGGTAGACGATGAAAGGAGGAAGAGTCATGAAGCGATTCAAGATATTCCTCGCCGTTCTCAGCATAGTTCTTGCCGCCGGGTGTGAGGACGACCACGGGAGCCAGCCAGTCCAACCCTACACCGTGACAATTGAAGACCACGAAACGACTCCGTATCAATTTTCCTCGGGAGTCTACTATTCGTTCGTCTTCCCTGAGCCGGAATCCTTTGAGTTCGATGTAGACGCGGTCTTCCGAGAAGCTGCCGTGAGGGGTGTTCAGTTGAGAGATGCATGGTACAAAAACTACTCTCCGGCATGTACACCGCCAGGAAGTCCTATCTCCATGCCTGCTATCGTCCACGGTGGTTTTGTTGTGAGAGTTGATGAGCGAGCGCGTGTCTTGCAGGCAATCGGATTTGTCGAGACATCAGACCCAAGCCTTGAATGGTGTGCATATCGCGTGCGGCATTATCATTTCACACGGTAATCACGCGGTGCCGAACAGGGTGAGGTCAGGCGGCGCCCGACACGAGGATGTCGGGCAGGTCCGCCAAGACGGTCGATGACTCTTTACGAGGCCGTTCCACGAATCTACGATCTACGATCCTCCCTACGGGACCGTAGGTCTACGATCTACGATCCTCCCTACGGGACCGTAGGTCTACGAGGTCGTAGACCCGTAGGGAGGCCGTAGACCCTTAGGGATTCGTAGAATCGTTAGATAGGCTGACTCGTCGAGCGGGCCTGCAAACTGAGTTTGTTTTTCTTTTGCAAGTCATTCCAATTTGTTCCAGAACAAGGAGAAATTATAGATGGAAAACTTTCCAGCCTCTTTAAGCATCGATTACTCAGAAAAGTCAGATAGAGTAACCGTATTTTTCAGATTGATTCTCGCAATACCAATTCTGATTATCCTTGGCCTTCTCACGTCCTCGAGTTTTGAAAGCAACGAAGGGACTAAAGAACTTCATCGGGTCTATTCAGTTGGGATTGTATTCCTGCCCGCCCTGTTGATGATTGTCTTCCGAAAAAAATATCCTCAATGGTGGTTTGATTGGAATCTGGCCCTGGTGAGATTCTGCACTCGTGTTGCGTCCTACGTGTTGCTGCTGCGCGATGAGTATCCATCGACCGACGAAGAACAGGCCGTGCATGTGGAAATCCAATATCCTAATGCGGCCACAGAACTCAATCAATGGTTGCCCCTGGTAAAGTGGTTTTTAGCAATTCCTCACATCATCCTTCTCTGTTTCGTATTTGTTGGAGTTGTGGTCTGTACTGTACTGGCCTGGTTTCTCGTTTTGTTTACCGGGAGATACCCAAAGGGGATATTTGATTTTGTTGTGGGATCGCTGAGGTGGTCGCTGAGGGTGGAGGCGTACGCTTTCCTTTTAACGACGGATGTGTATCCGCCATTTAGCCTGAAGGAGTAGCGGTTTTTTCTCCGCAGTCTGTTAGCAAATGCCCGTGCTCATTGTCTCCAGTACGATAACGTGTCCCGCCTGCGGCTTCAAAAAGCAGGAAGAAATGCCCGAGAATGCGTGTGTTCACTGGTACGAGTGTACGAGTTGCCACGATCTTTTACGCCCCAAGCCAGGGGACTGCTGCGTTTTTTGCTCATATGGGACAGTTCGTTGTCCGCCGCGCCAGCTTGAGGCGGGACACTCCGAGCCCTCGTAAAAATACTTTCCGGTGGTAACAAATTTAGTTATAGTTCGTTACTACTGAATCCAACCTACCACCCTCAATAATACTCAGGAAGAACACCATGACCAACGCAACCAGGTTTTTCATGCTGGCGTTTCTCGTTTCTATCTTTCTTTCCGGCATTTCATCCGGATTCGCAGCAGAAAAAAAGGATACGCTGCTGTCCGAAAAGACCTTCGCCGGACTGAAGCTCCGCAGCATCGGCCCCGCATTTATGTCCGGACGAATAGCCGACATTGCGATCAATCCAAGCGATCTCAGCGAATGGTATGTCGCGGTGGGTTCGGGGGGCGTCTGGAAAACCAACAATGCCGGCACAACATGGAAGCCGATCTTCGACGATCAGACCTCCTATTCCATCGGCTGCGTTACGCTGGATCCTTCCAACCCCTCTATTGTATGGGTGGGCACCGGTGAAAACGTGGGGGGTCGTCACGTTGGATATGGTGACGGCATTTATCGCAGTGGAAACGACGGCGCGAATTGGCAGAACATGGGTTTGAAGGAATCGCACCACATCTCAAAGATCATTGTCCATCCCAAGAACTCTGATGTCGTTTGGGTTGCCGCGCAAGGTCCACTCTGGTCAAAAGGAGGAGAGCGAGGTCTGTACAAAACAATCGATGGCGGAAAGAAATGGAAAAGAGTATTGGGGGATGATGCGTGGGTTGGGGCAACGGATGTTGCTATCGACCCGCGCGATCCGGATGTGCTCTACGCTGCCACATGGCAGCGTCACCGGAACGTAGCCTCCTATATGGGTGGCGGTCCGGGATCCGGAATCCATCGCTCAACCGACGGCGGTGAAACCTGGGAAAAGCTGAGCAATGGTTTGCCCGGCTCCAATATGGGTAAGATCGGTCTCGCGGTCTCTCCACAAAACCCTGATGTAGTCTATGCGGCTATTGAGCTGGATCGCCGCACGGGAGGAGTCTTTCGTTCTTCCAATCGTGGTGGTTCGTGGACAAAACAATCCGAGACTGTTTCAGGGGCCACCGGCCCGCACTATTATCAAGAACTATACGCCTCGCCCCATCAGTTCGATCGGCTCTATCTTGTGGACGTGCGGATGCAAGTTTCCAATGATGGCGGCAAGACTTTTACGCGCATGAAGGAACAAAACAAACATTCGGACAATCATGCGTTGACTTTTCGCGCAGACGATCCTGATTATCTGCTTGTCGGCACAGACGGTGGTCTTTACGAGAGTTTTGATCTGGCTGAGAACTGGCGTTTTGTCGATAACTTGCCGGTGACTCAGTTCTACAAAGTTGCGTTGGATGATGCGGAACCTTTCTACATGATCTATGGCGGCACGCAGGATAATGCTACACAGGGCGGTCCATCACGAACCACGCATGAACGGGGTATTGTCAACAGCGACTGGTTTCTGACAGTTGGCGGCGATGGACATCAGCCCGCAACAGAGCCGGGTAATCCCAACATCGTGTATTCGGAATCGCAGCAAGGAGTCCTGTGGCGCATTGACCGAACGAATGGCGACGTATTGTTGATTCAGCCACAGCCCGAGGCGAATGAGGACTTCGAACGCTTCAATTGGGACTCTCCAATTCTCGTCAGTCCACACTCACCGACTCGCATCTTCTTTGCTTCGCAACGTGTCTGGCGCTCGGACAATCGCGGCGATAGCTGGACGGCAATCTCCGGTGATCTCACACGGAATCAGGAGCGGATTACTCTGCCCATCATGGAAAACACCTGGAGTTGGGATTCGCCATGGGACGTGCTGGCGATGTCTACATACAACAGCATAACATCGTTAGCTGAATCCCCAATGCAACAGGGGATAATGTATGCGGGCACTGATGACGGTCTGATAAACGTGACTGAAGATGGAGGGAAGAACTGGCGAAGAATCGAAGTTGGCGATTTGCCAGGGGTTCCAAAAACAGCATTCGTCAATGACATCAAAGCAGACCTGTTTGACGAAAATACTTTTTATGTAGTTCTCGACAATCATAAATTCGGCGATCTCAATCCGTACCTGTTGAAAAGCGCCGATAGGGGAAAAAGCTGGAAATCCATCAGCAGCAACATACCGAAGCGGACCCTTGTATGGCGATTGGTTCAGGATCATGTAAACCCGAACCTGCTTTTTGCCGCAACCGAGTTTGGCATTTACTTCACCATCGATGGAGGTGCCGAATGGATAAAGCTGAACGGCGGCGTCCCCACGATTTCATTCCGTGATCTCGCGATTCAACGTCGTGAAAATGATCTTGTTGGTGCGTCCTTTGGCCGCGGCTTTTATATTCTCGATGACTACAGCCTTTTACGGGCTATCTCGGAAGAGCAGCTAAAACAGGAAGCCCATCTGTTTTCCACACGCAAAGCCTGGTGGTACATTCCTCGTCCGGATATGTCCTCGAGTGAAGGAGCTGCCCGCTTCAGCGCTCCCAATCCGCCGCATGGCGCTGTCTTTACCTATTATCTGAAGGAGGAACTAAAAACTCAGAGGGCACTCCGACAGGAGAAAGAAAAAAAGCAGATTGAACAGAAACAGGCCGTGACCTTTCCGGGTTGGGACAAAGTCGAGGCCGAACGAAGACAAGATGATGCCAGCATCTGGTTAACCGTAAAAGACAAGCAGGGCAATGTGGTCCGTCGCATAGAAGGTGCGAATAAGAAGGGATTCCATCGCATCGCCTGGGATCTGCGTTTTCCGGCAACCGATGCTATTGAGAGCGCAAGAAATATTACGGGTTACACTGGTGCGATGGCCGCTCCGGGAGATTACACTGTTACTCTTTCAAAGCAAATGGATGGAAGTGTTCTTGATTTGTCGGGACCTGTGTCGTTCCAGGTGGAACGGCTGTATGAAGGCGCCATACCGGGAACAGACCCACAGGTTGCCTCGGCCTTTTGGAAAGAGACCGAACGCCTGAACAAATCCACGACCGCGGCCTCGAAAGTGCTTGCAAAAGCATTGGCGCGAGTCGATCTGATGCAGAAGGCGTTGATCCGCACTCCCGCAGCTCCGGGTCGTCTGGACAGCGAACTGCATGCGCTCAAACAATCTCTGCTGGACATTGATGAACAACTAAACGGGAACCGATCGAAGAAGGAAATCGGTGAAAACACCAGGCCCACGATTTCGGATTACCTGAACGTTGCTGCACTCGGTACCTTCGGCTCTACGTATGGCCCCACGCCAACGCATAAGCGCAGCCTGGAGATTGCCGCAGGCAAGTTTGTTGAACTGAAGAAGAGCATGGACAAAGTTCTGAACCAGGAATTGCCCGCGATCGAGAAGGCATTGGGCGATGCCGGGGCTCCATGGATAGAAGGACAGTCTATTCCTGAGTATTGAAACATTCTCTGGACTGAAGCTGGAATATCCAGCAATAAATCATACAACCATAATCAGGAGGAACTATGAAACGCATGTTAGGTCTCTTTGTATTGATCTTCGCAGCTGGAATTGCTGCGCAGGCGCAGGACGAATCCTACAAGGTCGTCTTCGATCTTACGAATCCTGATCCAGCGCAGCAGACCAAAGTTGTCCGTTGGATCGAATTGATAACAGAATCAAACCCTAAAGCGCAGATGGAGGTAGTGATGTACGGGAAAGGATTTGAATTGGTGATGACCGAGAAATCCACGGTTTCTGATGATGTCAAGAAGGCGCTGAAAAACCCCAACGTGTCCTTCAGGGTGTGTGCAATGGCAATGGCAAAGCACAAAGTCACGCTGGATATGTTCTTCAGCGGTGTGCAATCTGTTCCGGATGGAATTCAGGAACTGGTGAAGAAACAGCAACAGGGATGGGGATACATCAAGGTTGTGGATTAGCGCAGTGGCCCGTGAAGACGTTGGTCCCTTTCGCGACCGGATGATGGCTTGTACCGGATCGGTGGATTGAGCGGACGCTCATGAACAAGGATGCGTGAATTGAAGTTGAAATGAGTACAATGGAATGATAGAACAGCATTTTGTAAATGAAAAGCTCTAGCAATTCTTTTATAGCGAGATTCTTACAGCAAGAATCGTCTGGGGGTATTTTGCTCGTGAGCGCCGCTTTCCTGGCGATCCTGCTGGCAAACTCGCCGCTCTATTCTCTCTACCAATTGCTGATCGATATACCGGTCGCGATCAGGATCGGTGCGTTGGAAATCGCCAAACCAATGCTCCTCTGGGTGAATGATGGGCTCATGGCGATATTCTTCCTGTTGGTCGGTCTCGAGCTGAAACGGGAGTTTCTGGAAGGGGAATTATCGAACAGAAAGAAGATCATGTTGCCGGGCCTAGGCGCGTTAGGGGGAATGGCTGTCCCGGCCGGGATTTATGTTTTCCTCAATTGGGACAATCCCGCGGCGATGAATGGATGGGCCATTCCTACCGCGACAGATATTGCGTTCGCCCTTGGCGTCCTCTCGCTCCTGGGTTCAAGAGTTCCAACGAGTCTGAAGGTCTTCCTCACCTCATTGGCAATATTCGACGATCTTGGCGCGATTCTGATCATCGCATTCTTCTATACAAGTAATATCTCTTTGATAGCTCTGATAATTGCCGCTTTGTGCATTCTTCTTCTTTTCCTACTGAACAAACGAGGCGTTGTTGAAAAGAGTCTCTACCTCGTCGTCGGCGCTATCATGTGGGTTGCCCTGCTTAAATCAGGAGTGCATGCGACATTAACCGGTGTCATTTTGGCGATGTTTATTCCCATGAGGTCTCAAGTGGATCCCGATCACTCTCCACTGAAAAGCATGGAGCAAGACCTCCACTCGGCGGTAGCCTTTTTTATTCTTCCTGTGTTTGCCTTTTGTAATTCCGGCGTCAATTTTGATGGCTTGGGATTGCAGCAGGTGCTCCATCCGGTACCGCTCGGCATCGCGCTCGGACTTTTTCTCGGGAAACAAATTGGCGTCTTTGCATTTTGTTGGCTGGGGATCAAACTCCGGTTTGCAGAACTCCCGAAAGAAATATCCTGGACATCACTCTATGGTACAGCAGCACTTTGCGGCATTGGGTTTACCATGAGTTTGTTTATCGGCTCACTTGCTTTCGAAGAAACAGGCGTCAACAAAATCATCGATGAGCGTCTGGGGATTATTCTTGGATCTTTGGCATCCGGCATCGTCGGCTACCTCATTCTCCACAGGAGTTTACGTTCGAATAACTAATTCGCAAGACGGCGATGAGATTGCCGCCACGTACCCAATTTTCGAGAAGTTATTCAACACGCCTGTCAACAAGGGGAAAGAGGCGTCCGAGAAGTTTGCCGCCGGCTTCGCCACCAGGTGGACCGACGCTCAGTACGCGATCCCGGATCGAATAGCGTGAGGATGTCCTTGCGTTTTCGAGCGGCTTTACAATAGATCCATTGCTCCATATCGAGAGTTGACGCCAAATGAGTATTAGTACGGGTTCAAGATTGTCTTGAAGAAATAAGGCGGCTCAAGAAAGTTTGCAAATAACAAAAGCCCTCTTGCGAGGGCCTTTGATTTTGTTCAGATAAGCAAAGTCAATTATTTCAACAAGACCATCTTATTTGTCTTGACCGACTGGCCTGCCTCAAGCCTGTAGACATATGTGCCGCTGACGACTTTGTTGCCGTATGCATTTCTGCCATCCCACACTGCTGAATGGGGGCCGGGGAATTGGTATTCGTTCACGAGCTCGCGCACCGTCTGACCCAGCATGTCGTATACAGTCAGATTCACGTGGCCGCCTTCAGGGATTTGGTACGTGATTGTCGTTGAGGGGTTGAACGGGTTTGGGAAGTTCTGATGAAGAGCGATCCCTTCAGGAGGCAGTATTGTTGGGACAATGGACGTAATATTGCCATATGTAACGCCATTGATGACGGCTCCCTGCAAAT
>DASWHW010000211.1:0-5664 GCA_036397975.1 Bacteroidota bacterium | reverse complement strand
AAGTATCGCGAAGACAGGATTGGAAACCGACAATTGTCCCGTTTCACGAAGAATTAGGGCAGACGGGTTCGACACAACCCAGTATGGAAGAAAAAGAATTACTCACATGGCTGGAACATCGCTTGGCAGAGTTGCCCAAACAAGAAAAGCTGATTGTACGACTTTATTTTTGGGAAGAAATGACGGGAGCAGAAATCGCAAAAGCCCTCCGCATCACTCCTCAACAGCGGGTGTATTATACATTGCGAAAGGCTATTGCCCGCTTGAGAAATGGTTCGCCGAAATGAACCTTTAGAAAAAGATGATCACTCATCCGTACAATACAATATGAAACCATATATGGACGGAACGCACATCCCGGAAGCGGACGTCATTCTCTATATTGAAGACCGGCTCGAACCTGTCCAGCGAGAGACGATAGAATCGCACCTTGCGGATTGTCCTGTCTGTGCAGGTCAACTAGCGGCTGCAATTCGCATTGACGATGTAATGGCGGGTGAGGGCCATATAGTGGATGAAGCTACCAGAGAAAAGGCAGATCGCTTTGTAAGGCCATCGAAGTCCAATCGCCCCGGCCTGTTCAACTATCTACTCAACAATCCTTTTCGGGTTTCACTCGCCGGTGGTGCTGCCGTCGCCGTTCTCTTTCTGTTATACTCGAACGTCACAGAAGACCCGGTCCCTCAGTTCAGAACTCCGAACGCGGCACAACCAATGGAAATCCTTGCTCCGGAGGATGGAGCGACGTTTTCGACGACCAAGCCGGTTTTCTCCTGGCGGTCTATTCCTCATTCATTTGAATACCGGTTCATCTTGTACGACGCGCGGGGAATTACCATGTGGAAGAGGGAACTCGCGGATACAACTCTGGAACTCCCCCCCTCCGTTGTTCTTGAACCCGGTATGAGTTATCTTTGGCGGGTAGAAACACTCTTCCCCAATGGCGAACAGACCCGTTCGAAACTGAATGCGTTCACCTACCTCGCGAGCCAGTAAACTTTTTTCGCTGTTCCTTTTTCTTATTGCCTTTCTCATACTGTTTGCCCTCCGTCCCACGTACACCAGCAGGTTATCGGTTTCCGAAGATCATTCAAAGAACTGGAATCTAAAACAAGCGGAAGAATCGTTGGCAACACTGGTCGCCGACTATCCCGACAGTTTGGAAGCACGACGGCTCTACGCTTCTACCCTCCTGATGCGAGGGGAGCTTTACAATGCACACGCCGAGTTCTTGGTGCTGCTGGATGGGAGTTCACCTGGAGAACTGTCAGATAACCTGAACCTGGCATTCACTTTCTTTCACCTCGGCAATCTTGACAGCGCGGAATTTCTCGCCCGTGAGATCCTCTCTCATCCGAAAGCGACTGCAGAGGAATCATACACTGGACGATGCTTCAATCTCCTTGGGCTAATCGCATTCACGCGGGCACAATACGACAGCGCGATGGAAAATCAAGAGCGCAGCGCTACAATTGCCCGACGAGCCAACGATCCCCAGGGAGAAGCGGACGCTCTTCGTCAAATAGGTGTGCTTTACTGGTACGCAGGAATGAAGGATTCTGTCGTCTCGGCTTATTATGATTCTGCGCTGACACTCTACAGGCAGGTGGATGATAAAATTGGAGAAGCAACTACCCTCGATAACATGGGTTTTATTGTGAGGGAAACGCTTGCGATGCGGCATCATCTCGCAGCATTCGCAATTAGAAAGAAGATTGGCGACAAGCGAGGACTGGCGGACAGCTACTATCATGTTACGCTCGGGATTCCATTTGACAGCAGATGGAAAGGACTATCGTATAAATACCGGTTAAGAAGTCTCGAACTGAGTACTGCCATCGGATATGCCTGGGGAAAAGAAGTGGCAGCACGATCACTCGATCATGTCCGCTTTGATATGCAGGGACTCCCCGAAAGCTTCGGTTCTTTTGCCGAAGCCGAGGTAGAGGTCTCAGGCGAGGGAAGAATCTACTCATTGACATGGAAAGCCCACAAACTGGCCAGCTCGGGAAACTGGCAAGAAGCCTCCAAGGTATTCGCAACTGTGGTGCACTTGCGGGATTCCTTGAACTATCTCATTGGCATGGATGCGTCTCTCATGGATTACGCGGGAAGCCTCATCATGATGCAGGAGTATGAACGGGCTGAGCGGATTCTCCACCGAAAGGATATAGCCAACTGGGGAACATATCGGAACAGATTCCTGGTGCGCATTGCACTCGAAACAAATCGAACGTCCGTAGCTGAGTCCCTGTTAACAAGCCTCGCGGACCAGTACGATGCCGAATACGAAAAGCACCTCATTTCACAATCTCCGGGCCTGAGTTTTTACAATAGCGTCATGGATTTGTCCAAAGCACGAAGGGATACATACACACAGTTAGTGGAACTGCTCGCCAACCAGAACAAAATGGACGAAGCTTTTTGTTACCTGGAAAGAGCTCGCACGTTACCGTTTTGGGGGCAACGCCAACTCTCAATGAGACTTCCGCACGGGTTGGACGAAGAACAGTTTTGGACGAATTATGTTCGCCTGCTTGAAAAGGTTGAAAACAATCCTGAAGATTTTTCAAGCATAGAAAAGCTCGCAACAAAATTTGCAAAAGCGGACCAAAGAAGCGCGAAGACCCCGGTATTACCCCCGGCCGCAACCCCGATGGCACAGATGCAGTCAGCAACATTGAATGAAGTCCAGCAGTCACTTGGTCCACGCGAGGTTCTCATCGAATATTTCTTAGGCGAGAAGTCGGTGTATGCATTTGCTGTCCGGGCAGAGACTGCTTCCCTGCAAAAGCTGGACATCTCCCCGGTTGAGCTGAACTCTCTTGCCGATGTTTTTCGGGGGGCGATCTTGAGAGGAAAGGAATCGCAGAACGATACTATGTGGATGGGGCCAGCCAAATTTCTGTACAATTCACTTGTTGCCCCAATCTTTCAGTCCGGAATGCTGCAGCCGGATGATTGCATCAATATTATCCCGGACGGAGGATTGCAATTTGTTCCATTTCAATCTTTGATATCTCGTGATGGTGACGGTTCAGAGACATTCCTCATCGAGGAACACAGCATGAGCTATCTCCCCTCTGCGTCGCTGTTTGTGGATAGAAGAAGGTCAGTTCGCCCGGCCAAATCCCTTCTCGCCATTTTGCCTGATAATACCTCCCTGCCGTTTGCAGAGGAAGAAGTGAACAACATTGTCAGCTTCTATTATGGTGCAAAACTTCTTGCATCCACAGATGCGAGCGCTGATGCCATCCTCAATGCTATTGGAGGTTTTGACATCATTCATATTGCGGCACATGGAAAGATAAACGAGCGATACCCCTTGAACTCGTACATTCTCAGTGCGGACAGATCGCTGGAGCTGAACGAAATAGCACGTCTTCAAATCAATCCTCGACTGGTGCTTCTTAGTGCCTGTGAGACAGGGTATGTCGTTGGGAATATCGGCGATATCCGGACGGGCCACGACGTCGTCAGCTTCCCAACCTTTTTTCTTGTCGCCGGCGCCGAGGCGGTGATTGCGCCATTCTGGCTCGTGGAGGATCGGGCTACTTCGCAGCTTGTTTCAATGTTTTACAGGAACCTTCACACCCACCCAGGACTTGCCAAAGCCCTTGCGGTATCTCAACGGCAATTTATCGCCTCTGGCCGCTCTAATGGCCAAATGCCCCACCCTTTCTACTGGTCTGCATTTTCTCTTACCGGGGACGGCAGGTAGTAGCTTTTCCCACCCTTGAACGCGTTCCGAATCAAAAAACCACTGTCTGCATCCGTGGAATAGTGTAAGCCTTCCATCGTGTGGGCACACATCTCTATTCACTCAACATATGAGGTCCCTCATGCAAGGAACGCGATGGTTACTCTCTTCTTCGCTGCTGGCCACTCTTTTCTTTAAGGTAACCTTGAAACCAGCGTTACTCCGCTTACTACTTCTATGTTCATTTTCCTTCCCCTGCTTTGCTCAGAAAATAACCGTAACCAATCAGGCGCCGACTCGCCTTGAGGAGGTATTGAATGCCGACGGCAGCGTTCGGATGGATGGAAAGTTTAGCGGGGCTTTGGACGTGAAGGGATGGCAGATGCGCACAGGCACCGATGGGAAACCAAGATTTCTACGCAACCCTGAAATGTTAGAGGTTGTCTCTGAGGATAGTCTGTGGGACGACAGGTTTGGTTCTCCTGGGTTGAACATCGCGATAAGTAATGCAGTCTACTCGCTTGCAGTGATCGGTACCGACCTTTATGTCGGAGGATTCTTCTCGTCAGCAGGCGGCGTCAATGCGCTAAATATTGCAAGGTGGAGCGGAACGAGTTGGTCAGCGGTTGGGAGCGGCACAAATGGTATCGTCATTGCGCTCGCTGTAATTGGTACCGATCTCTATGCTGGAGGAACGTTCACTACTGCAGGCGGCGTCAGCGCAAATCGGATCGCCAAGTGGGACGGGACCAGCTGGTCAGCGCTCGGAAGCGGTGTGAATAACGTTGTCAACTCCCTTGCAGTGATTGGGACCACACTCTATGCGGGGGGAGGATTCACAGACCCCGGCGTCGGCATCGCCAGGTGGAACGGAACAACATGGTCGACTTTCGGAGGCGGGATGAACAATTCTGTTAGCTCCCTTGCGGTGAGCGGCACCAACCTCTATGCGGGAGGAGACTTCACTGCCGCAGGCGGGACAAGCGCAAACTACATTTCCATGTGGAACGACACAAGCTGGTCAGCGCTCGGAAGCGGGATGAATAATCCCGTTCGAGGCCTTGCGGTAAACGGTACGGACATTTATGCCGGGGGAGACTTCACAACCGCGGGCGGCAACACTGCAAACCGAATCGCAAAGTGGAACGGGACAAGCTGGTCTGCACTTGGAAACGGGATGAATAATACTGTCCGCGCTATTGCGATCGTCGGCACCGACCTCTATGCAGGTGGATTGTTTACAACTGCAGACGGGGTGAGTGCGAACTACCTTGCCAGGTGGAACGGAACAGCCTGGTCCGCGCTTGGAAGTGAAGTGACCAATCTGGTCCGCTCGCTTGCAGTGATAGGCACCGACCTCTATGCGGGTGGAGACTTCACAACCGCGGGCGGCATCACTGTGAACTACATTGCCAGAAGCGACGGTACAAGATGGTATGTTCTCGGAAGTGGGATGAATAATCAAGTCTTGGCCCTTGCGGTAAACGGCATGGACTTCTATGCGGGGGGAAGCTTTACAACAGCAGGCGGACTCACTGTAAACCGAATCGCAAAGTGGAATGGGACAAGCTGGTTGGCATTGGGAAGCGGGGTGAATAATCTTGTCCGCGCCATTGCGGTGATCGGTACCAATCTCTATGTGGGAGGTAATTTCACAACCGCGGGCGGAGGGAGTGCAGACTACGTCGCCATGTGGAATGGGACAAGCTGGTCCGCACTCGGAAGCGGAATGAGTGCCCCTGTCCGCACTCTTGCAGTGATCGGTACTGACCTTTATGCGGGGGGAAACTTTACAACCGCGGGCGGCGTCAGTGCAAATTATATCGCCATGTGGAATGGGACAATCTGGTCCGCACTCGGAAGCGGAATGAATTTTGAAGTTCACGCGCTTGCTGTAGACGGTTCCGACCTGTATGCAGGGGGCTGGTTCGTAACCGCTGGAGGAATCAGTGCAAACTACATAG
>DASWHW010000210.1:0-7496 GCA_036397975.1 Bacteroidota bacterium | reverse complement strand
CTCCAAGAAACAACGACGCCGCAAGCCAGCGTAAGATCGGCTTCTTTACATCTCTTTTTTTGACCTGCTCTAGATCTATGAACTCAATCCGGATCTCCGTCCTGTTCTGTGTCCCAATTCTCTTTGCGCACTCACAGGACGCCGACCGGCCTTCCCCGCCCCTCGAGCGAATATTTTCAAAGCCATATATTGCAGGAACTCGCCCAAGCATCGCCTCTCTTTCGCCAGACGGCAAAACGCTGCTTTATTTCGCAGACAGCTCGTCCCAAGGAGATCTCAAACTCTGGATAGTGGAGACCGGCGGAGGGACACCGAAACAGGTTTCCGACAGTTCGATCCGGGCATGTCAATGGTCTCCAGACGGGAAACAAATTGCGTTTGTTGAGAATGGCGATCTGTTTCTAACAGATGATCTCTTTCGATCTTCCCACCAACTCACAAGAACTCCCGGATTCAAGGGTTCGCTGAAATGGTCACGGAACGGCAAGTTACTGGCGTTCTCGTCCGAGAACATTTACGTCACCGCTACCAACAAGCCCTCCTTTTACCAGCTTACAAACAGGAAAAGTCGAAACGTGTCATACACTATTACCGACTTTTCTCCAGACAGTAAACGTCTGTTGTTCGTGGAATACAATGAGGAGGGACTTCCAGAATTTGTCGTCCCCCGGTATACTGGAAAGGAAGTGACTGCCCCTACTGTTCGAAGGGGCTTTCAAAGAGTGCGAATCGGGATCGCCGCTATTGAAACCGAGGATGTTGTATGGTTAAAAACAAACGGGGATCGTTTTCTTCTGGGAAGTCTTGAGTTTTCTGCCGATGGCAAACACGTTCTCTATGAGCAATTTGATACGACCCGTCACTCGCGAGAGATTTACATATGCGATACGGACAGCGGTGGTGCACAGTTGGTATACTCGGAATATGACAAAGACTGGATTGAAGAGGGAATTGTAGGCTCCCACTGGACGCCGGAGAGAAGAGACATTTTGTTCACGTCTGAACGTGACGGTTGGAATCACCTGTACCTGATGAGGGGCGACAGCACGAACGTCCGGCAGTTAACAGCGGGCGCATGGGAGGTGTCCTGGTTCTCCACCTCCGAGGATGGAAAGAAAGTGTATTTCCGCGCAAACAAAGACGACCTTCATCAATGGCAACTCTATACATTGACCATAGGTTCTCGGGAGATTCAAAAAATTACGTCGTCGATTGGTTCATACGATTCCCCTGTGCTTTCGAAGCGGGAGGACGTAATCGTGTGCGACTTCTCAAACTTCAATAAGCCTTCGGAATTGGTTGAAGTGCGGGAAGAGCGCGAAAGGAAAATCACATCAACCATCAGCGCAGAATTTTCAACCGTTCAGTGGATTGTTCCTGAGATACTACGATTTAAGGCAAAGGATGGGACGATCGTTCCCGCAATGCTTTATAAGCCTGCGATACTCGACACCACGCGCCGGTACCCGTGCGTTGTTTTTGTCCACGGTGCCGGATATACCCAGAATGTAGTGAGCAACTGGAGCTATTACTATCGCGAGTACATGTTTCATACGTACCTCGTCCAAAACGGATACATTGTCTTCGAAGTCGACTATCGCGGTAGCGCGGGATACGGGAAAAAATATCGCACCGATATTCGTATGCACCTCGGTGGACTGGATTTGCAGGATGAATTGGACGGCGTTGAATATCTAAAGAGTTTGGGCTATATTGATACAACACGGATTGGAATGTACGGCGGCAGCTACGGCGGCTTTCTTCCCCTGATGGCACTGTTCAAATCCCCTAACACGTACGCCTGCGCGGCCGTGTTGCGTGCTGTAACAAGCTGGGAAAATTATTACCGTCATAATCCCTGGTACACCGGCGTACGACTTGGGACACCAGAGAGAGAGCCGGATGCGTACACGAAGAGTTCTCCTCTTACTTTCGCCGACAGTCTTACGAAACCTCTTCTCATTCTTCACGGCATTATTGACGACAATGTATTTTTTCAGGATGCAGTCCTTCTTGTCGATAAGCTGCAAAAGGCCGGAAAGAAGTTTGAGCTTATGATGTACCCCTCGGAAGAGCACTCTTTTCAGCAGCCAGAGAGTTGGGCCGATGAGTATCGCCGTATTTATGAATTCTTTGAAGAACACATTGGCGGAAGACGCCCCGTCAGCACAATGGATAAACAATGAGTGAATACATCGTTACTGCCCGAAAATGGCGGCCCATGAAGTTTGAAGATGTGACAGGCCAAAATCACGTAACGACAACCCTGCAGAATGCGATTGCAACGAACAGAATTGCACACGCTTACCTCTTTAGTGGTCCTCGCGGAGTGGGGAAGACCACCACTGCCCGTTTATTGGCGAAAGCAGTGAATTGCGTCGATCCGAACGGTGCCGACGAGTGTGACATTTGCAGAGAAATCACGGAAGGGCGAAGCTTTGACGTGCTTGAGATCGATGGGGCTTCCAACCGTGGCGTTGATGAGATTCGCAACCTTCGTGAGGCTGTCCGGTACGCACCGGCAAAGGCAAAGTACAAAGTCTATATCATCGACGAAGTACACATGTTGACGAAGGAGGCATTTAACGCACTTCTCAAAACTCTGGAGGAACCGCCGGCAAGCGTGCTGTTCATCTTTGCCACGACGGAAATCCAGAAAGTCCCAGCAACAATACTTTCCCGATGTCAACGTTTCGACTTTCACCGAATAAGCATTGAGGAAATCAAAAACAACCTGGCTGGAATTGCAAAGAACGAAGGTATCACCATCGAGGGCGACGCTCTGCAGTTGATTGCGCGCAAGGGCGACGGCTCCTTACGCGACGCGCAGAGTTTTTTCGATCAGGTCGTCTCGTTATGTGGGACAACGATCACTCTCGACAAGATTCTTGTTGCGTTGAATGTTGTCGACCATGAAATGTATTTTCGCGTCACCGAGGCAATTAAAGCTAAAGACCCGAAGGCTGCAGTGGCACTCGTGGAGCAAGTGACCACCCGTGGTTACGACCTGAAAGAGTTCCTCTCAGGGCTTACAGAGCACGTTCGCAATATTCTGGTTGCTAAGACCACCTCTTCGACAGATCTTCTTGAGGTGTCGGATGTGTTCAAGAAACGTTATGCCTCTGAAGCCACGGCGTTTCAAACGGCTGATCTGGTGCGGATGATGCGATTTATTGCCGGTACAGAGGGCGCACTTCGATGGAGTTCTCATCCTCGGTTCAGGCTTGAGGCAGATATGGTGCAGTTGGTAACGATGCCGGGTGCACTGGAGTTACAAGCGCTAATTCAAAGCGTCGACGATCTTAAAAAAAAACTCGCTGAGAAAGAGGTAAATTATCCGGTATCACGCCAGGTGCCGGTTGTTGGCGAGAACGGGAATACGGGAACGAGGAAAGTATTGCCCTCCCGTCGGGTCCCTCTCTACAATCGGCCAGCAAATTCGCGAGCTCCAACTTCGCCCTCTTCTCGGACAAATGGCTCCTTGCAACCGACAGTTGTAAGCCAAGACGAAATTACTGCACGCTGGGATGAATTGATTGCGGAAGTGCGAATACGACAGCGCGTTTCCCTTGCCTCGGTGCTAGATACCTCAACGCTCCTTGCGGTCACAGGCGGCGTTGTGAAAATCGGATGCAGCAACGAGTTCCAGGGCTCATCCATCCAGCGGAACAAGGAGTTTCTCGCCGATGTCTTTCACAAGGTATTTAACTCCCGCGCCCGCTTTGACGTTGAGGTCTCCCGAACGCACGTTGCACCCCCTAAGAACGCCAAGACAGGTTCTTCCCAACCCAACCAAATCACGCCGGCTTCCCCGAGTACAATAACGGACGAACACCCGGTGATCCAGGCATTGATGCGTGAACTTGGCGCAGAGCCAATCGAATAGCAGATTTCATTATTTAGGATCTCAACACCAAAGTGAACGGAGTACAGCATTATGAAGCTGTCCGTTGCATCCTTTCTCCTGGCGATTGCTTCGTACATTCAACCGCTTGCCGCACAACCCCCCAAAGAAAAACCTCTTTCGCAATACACAATTGATCGCTGGCAGCAGGGGGATGATTTTCCTGTCGCCAGCGTCGAGTCGATTGTTCAGACAAGCGACGGCTACTTATGGTTTGGTGCAACGAATGGATTGTTTCGTTATGACGGCGTTCGATTCGTAGAGTTCTCTACAAAAACTCATTCCGGACTTCGATCGAACAGAATAAAGGTGCTGTACGAGGACAGCAAAGGAGAGCTTTGGATCGGGACTCAAGGCGGTGGCATTTCAATACTGCGAAGGGGAACCATCAGCGCCTTTGAACCAAGGGACAGCCTCCCATCGGATTATGTTCGTGCGATTCTCGAAGATCGCCGCGGGGATATTTGGATTGGAACCGATGGCGAAGGATTGTGCAGAATTGGAAAAGATTCGACCGTCTATTACAATAGAAAGAACCCCGCTCTCGATCAACGCGTCACATCGATTCTTGAAAGCCAGGACGGGTCGATCTGGGTTGGCACATTCGGTGGTTTGTTTAAGTTCTCTCAGGGGACGTGGACTCGATTCGGTCGGCAGGAGGGTTTATCCGCCGATACAATTTTTTGCATGAAGGAAGTGGGTGATGCGATTTGGATCGGCACATATGGCGGAGGCCTGACAAAGTTAACTAAAGGTCAATTCTCTGTTGTGGGGAAAAACCAAGGTCTTGTGGATAGGAATGTCACTGCGCTCGGCGGGGACGAGGAGCAAGGGGTTCTTGCCTGCACTCTGTTGGGGGGAGTTTCTCGTTTGTATAATGGAGAAGTCTCTTCACGTCATGTCGGCGACCCAGAACGTGGGGAGTACGCGATAGCCGTTCTTCAAGATCGAGAACTTAATGTGTGGGTTGGCCTTCAGAGCGGCGGCCTTGTTCGCTTGCGGGATGCTACGTTCACCTGGTTTCCTTCAACGATAGGGACAGAGAAGGATCCGGTTCGATCAGTCATGGAAGACCGCGATGGCGCGATCTGGGCCGGGACTACAACTGGATTAAAAAAACTGGTCGGCAACAATCTTGTCATGATGGCGCAGCTAGAAGAGAAACCGACAAACATCCTAAGCGTTGGTCAAGACGGGGATGGGACAATATGGGCCGGAACGCTCAGGAACCAACTCCGGAAGTTGATCGGCAGAAGGCTGGAAACCTTTAGTGTAAATGCAGGGGCCATTTGGTCGTTGTATCGAGATAAATCAGGGAAAATCTGGGCGGGGACAAATGTGGGTCTCTTCCGTATCGACGGAAGAAAAACACGCGCTTATACATATGAGAACAGCAAACTTTCCCACAGCGATGTGCGCGCTATTTGTGAGCGAGCCGATGGGTCGCTTTGGATTGGGACGTCGTATGGACTCAATCAATTGGTGGGAGACTCTTTCAAGGTCTTCACGAAAAGGAGTTATGGACTTTCCAACGATGTAATAGTTTCCCTCCATGCTGACGACAACGGCGATCTTTGGATCGGGACCCTAGGTGGTTTGAACCGTCTTCGCGATACGACATTCATTTCGTTCACAATGCGTGACGGGTTGCCTGACGATGCTGTTGGGATGATTCTCGAGGACGACAAAGGATTCTTCTGGATTACCGGGGATAAGGGTCTTTACAGAATTGCCAAAAGCACTCTCAATGATTATGCAGGAGGGAAGCTATCAACGCTCTCGGTTGTTTCTTTCGGGAGGGAAGATGGACTCCTTGACCCCGGACTTGCCGGCACAATCCAGCCCGCCGCATGGAAATCACGAGATGGTCGGGTTTGGATTGCGACGAACAGTGGTCTTGCAATGGCCAACCCTGCGGCCATGAAGCTCAACGCCGCCCCGCCTACGGTTGTTATCGAACACATAACGGTTGATCGCGTACAAGTTGACGAAGACTCCCTTGACGGGCTTCCCTATTACCTCAACCAGATTGAGATCGCATACACCGCACCAAGCTTCTTCAAGTCCGATAAGATCAACTTCCAGTACAGACTCAACGGCCTGAGTGGTGATTGGATTGAAGCGGGGGACAGAAGGAGAGCGTACTTTTCGCGCGTTCCCCCGGGAAACTACACTTTTGAAGTGGTTGCCCGTAGTGCTAATGGGGAGGAAAGTCTTGAAAGTGCCGTCCTTGTTCTCACAGTTCTCCCCCCCTGGTGGGAGTCGTGGTGGTTCAGAGGAATTCTGATTCTTGGATTTCTTTCAGTCGGGCCTTCGATCTATTTCTTGCGCGTATCGCGTCTAAAGCAAAGGCAGAAGCAACACCAGGATTTTGCGCTGCGAGTTCTTGAATCACAAGAGTCGGAACGTAAACGGATTGCAGGCGAACTGCACGACAGTCTTGGGCAGAATATCATCATCATAAAGAATCGGGCAGCGCTTGCCCAGCAAGCGGGTGGCGATTCCGCTGCTCTTCAAGAGCAGCTTGACGAAATCTCTAAAACGGCCGGCACAACGCTGGATGATATGCGAAAAATTGCGTACAACTTGCGCCCATTGAATCTCGAACGCTTCGGGCTCACCGATACGATCGCCCAAACTGTCGAAGACGTCGGCGCCGCGGCAGGGATACAACTGACGCACGATCTTGCCAATGTAGACAAACTCATTCCCCATGACCTGGAAATCCATTTCTTCCGGATAGTGCAGGAAGCACTGAACAACATCGTGAAGCACTCCCATTCCAGCAACGGGGCCGTCATAGTAAAGAGCGAAGCAAAGGGAATCACATTGATAGTCCGGGACAACGGAGTTGGATTCGACATGAGACAAACGGATCTCCATCGGGGCGACGGTGGATTCGGATTTGAGGATATCCGTCAGCGGGCCGAACTGATGGGTGGTTCGCTGATAATCAATTCATCCAGGGGAAGGGGTACGCTGCTCACAGTGTCAGTTCCAAAACGCTCGCAACCCTCATGACGAGGCAACGGCATACTATTCTAATCGCTGACGACCATCCTGTGGTTCGCAGCGGCCTCCGGGTTGTGTTGGAAAAAGATCAGGCCTTCACTGTCCTGCACGAAGCCGACAATGGAGACATTGCGCTCCAACTGATTCGCCAATCGAAGCCAGACGTTGCCATACTTGATGTGGAGATGCCCGTGATGGACGGCTTTGGTGTGGCAAGAGCAATTCAGGACGAAGCCATCCCCGTCAACGTCATCATCATGACGATGCACAATGATGAGCAGACGTTCAACAAGGCGATGGATATCGGCATCAACGGCTTTGTGCTGAAGGAGAACGCCGTTACGGATATCGTCAACGCAGTACATTTGGTAATGGATGGAAAGCACTACATCAGTCCGTCGCTGTCCGAGTATCTTCTTCAGCGAGCCCGACCTCAGCCTCAAGCCACCAATACGATTGCCGATCTCACGCCAGCCGAGAAGAACATCCTCAGGCTCATCGCCGACCAGAAGACGACCAGGACAATCGCCGATGAGCTCTTCATCAGTCCCAAGACCGTAGAAAAACACCGCAGCAACAT
>DASWHW010000209.1:0-24799 GCA_036397975.1 Bacteroidota bacterium | reverse complement strand
TGGAAAGGGCAACGAAATGCTTCGCCACCGCCCCAGGATCTTTTGCAGCATCAAGAAGCCATCGCTTTGCTGTCTCTGCGTTGGTCAGCGTCTCTTGCGTTGTGAAAGTCTTTGAAGCAATGATAAACAGACTCGTCTCCGGAGAAATTCTCTTGAGCGCTTCGGCAATATGTGTGCCATCGATATTGGAAACAAATTGAACGCGCAATCCATGCTTGCCGTACGGCTTCAGTGCCTCGGTTACCATCACCGGACCGAGGTCAGACCCGCCGATGCCGATGTTCACCACGTCGGTAATGGGCTTGTTGGTATAGCCTTTCCATGCGCCGCTCCGGACAGCGTTGCTGAAATCCTTCATATGCTGGAGCACTCGGTTCACATCGGGCATCACGTCTTCCCCATCCACCATGATCGGTTTGTTCGAACGATTTCGGAGGGCAACATGAAGGACAGCACGGTCCTCCGTGATGTTGATCTTCTCTCCACTGAACATCTTCTCTCTCCATTCCTCCACATCAGCCTGCCGGGCGAGCGCCCGCAGATTTGTCATCGTTTCATCCATTACCCGATTCTTGGAGTAGTCCAGAAGTATCTCCGTCCCCGCCTTTGATAAAAACGTCAGTGAGAACTTTTGAAACCTGGCGGGATCATTCTTGAAGAGGTTTCTCATGTGGACGGAGGTCATGCTCTTTTGATGCGATGAGAGCGTTTTCCACGCAGTGGATTCTGTAAGTGTTGACATATGCTTTTCGTGTGTGATTGAGGATCTGGAGAGCTGAACGCTCCCGGCTGGCGGTATAAGATAGTGAACCAACGGACGAAAGCAAACCTCCTTCCACAATCTTGTTCTCACAGATGAACAATTAACTATTTTTCCCTACTATATGGGCGCTTCTCATACTCTTGCCAAAAAATCTATGACCATCGAAGCCCCCATTGTCCCCGCAGAGAAATCTTCTCCCATCCGGACGGAGACCCTTTCCCGGTGGCTTGATTATGGGATGAAGATCCAACTTGCAAGCCTTCTCGTTTCGATCGCGGTGGCGCAGATACTCGTCGGGTTTCTTGGGATTCTCTGGATAATTCTCATGGCTCGCGGCCGACGTTACACACGCACACCGCTGGATATCCCACTCTTTATTTTTATTGCAGTCCGTTCGCTTGCAGTCTTCTTCTCAGAATTTCCGGCGGAAAGCTTCTCAACGTTTTCGCGCGAGCTTGTTTTTTACATCAGTTTCTTTTTCTCTGCGCACTACCTTCAGCAGGCATCACGAGAGCAAGTAATTGGTACTCTCCGCTGGCTGTTCGTTTCGACTGCGGTCGTTGCGTTCCTCTCATCCTTTCAGGTGATCTTCGGTATGGTGGAGAGAGCCAACGGTTTCACCGGCGGCGGGACAATGGCAACACATCTCGTCTTCGTCCTTCCATTTCTTCTTCTCTCTCTGGAGAACAAGGAAATTTTGAAGAGTCGATGGGTTGTGTGGATATTGCTTGCGACGGTCGGTATGGGGCTTGCCTTTAGTACGAAGCGTGGGGATTGGCTTGCGGCGGGAGCGATTGTTTTTCTATACGGATTGATATTCAACCGGCGACTCCTCCTCGGCGCGCTACTCTTCGGTGCAGCGGTCGTAGCACTGGTTCCGGAAGTGCAGGAGCGGGTCCTGACACTGGCAGCTCCGATGGAAAACGCCAGCGACCGCCTTCCCGTCTGGGAGGCTGCAGCACAGCGTTTCGGAGAACATCCTATCCTTGGGTTTGGACCGCGAACATTTCGATCCGTGTTCCAGGATGTCGACAAGTTGACGGACAAAGGAATTAGCAGCTGGCATAATGAGACGATACAGATTTACATGGAAAGCGGCGCCCTCGGACTGGCGAGCTTTTTCTTTTTGATTGGCTTTCTTGTTTTTCTATCGGTTCCGTTGATACGATCAAAGGTCGCGGGTCTTCATGGCTTTCGACCCGGCTGGGCTGGCGTGCTGCTGGTTATGGGACTTCTGATCGTCGGGCTCTTTGGAACTCCGGCTGTCTCGATTACGAACGCGATGCTCTTCCGATTTCTCATGGCTCTCATCGCGGTTGAATACATGCGCATGCCAAAAGCGCAAACGCAGGAGGGACAATGAAAGTCTACGCCGGCACCAGCGGATACAGCTACAAGGAATGGAAGGGGCATTTCTATCCCGAGAAACTCCCCGATAATCAATTCCTGAAGTACTACGGGATCCAGCTCCCTTCGGTGGAGATTAACAACACGTTCTACCGTCTCCCCAAAGAGAGCGTGTTGCTTGGATGGGCTGAACAGGTACCCGCAAAGTTTCGGTTCTCCGTGAAGGCCTCACAGAAGATCACGCACTTCAAACGACTCAAGGATGTTGCTGAAGAAACGCAGTACCTCCTGCGTATCGCTTCAGTATTAGAGAAGAAGCTTGGCGTGATTCTTTTTCAAATGCCGCCGAACATGAAGAAGGACTTGCCCCGCCTGGAAGACTTCATGAAGCTCCTCCCCGACACGATGCGCTTCGCGTTTGAGTTTAGGCACGAGACCTGGTTCGACGAAGAAGTGTACGGGCTCCTCCGCTCACATGACTGCTCCCTCTGCATCGCCGATACCGAGGAAGGCAAGCTCGACACACCTCTCGTCAAAACCGCCAGCTGGGGCTACCTCCGCCTTCGCAAGCCGGATTACTCGAAGAAAGATCTCTCCAACTGGATGAAGGAAATAGAAGAGCAAAAGTGGAAGGAGGTGTTCGTCTTTTTCAAACACGAAGACGCGGGTGCCGGACCGAAAATGGCGAAGCAGTTTTTGGAGCTGGTGGGGTGAAGGATATTCTTACCGTTGGGGTTTGACTAATCAATCCCCAACAAGGTTGATGAGGTGTTCGAATTTGCTGGCTTTGGGCTTAGAGGAAGTTTCATCCTGCCTCACTTCCGAATTAATCTTGCGGATCGCGCTTTGAATGATCGGATGATCTTGCCCAGGATAACAAGAGGGTCTTTCATGATTATCCAGTTGTCTTCCTGCGGGATGTGACCCATTCCTTGATTCAGCCCACCCTTCCCAACAGATATTGTGGGGGTTTGATTAATCCGACCCTTCTCAAGGGATCTTGTGGAGGTAGACCGGCCCCTTTGTGTGAGTTCAACGATCGAGCTCCTTCGCCCACTCCCTCGTGTTCGCACACAACTCCCCCAGCACCTCGGCATCAGTCCTGCCTGATCTCTTGAGCATATGGAATGAATGATCGGCGCCTTCAACGACATGGAGAGTTGTGTTCTTTCCCAGCTTCTGACAAACGGGTCTCAGCAGTGTAAGATCGGCAAGTGTGTCGCGGGTGCCCTGCAGGAAGAGCATCGGGATAGTCACCTGAAAGAGATGCTCGCTTCGATCAGTGGTGTTTTTACCCGGCGGGTGAAGCGGAAAGCCGAAGAAGACAATGCCGCGTACTCCCTCGAGAGATTCTTCGGAGGCCGCCATGGAAGTCATCCTTCCTCCCATCGACTTGCCGCCGGCGATGAGTGGAAGATCGGGTGCAAGTTCTTTTGCTTTTGCGATCGCCGCACGGACCGTTGAATAAAGGATCGGCTTAGGATCCGGTCGGCCCGACCTTTTCTCCATGTACGGGAATTGGTAGCGCAACGTCGCGATGCCATTGTCGGCAAGTCCCAGCGCCGCTGCTTCCATGAAACGATGCTGCATGCCAGCGCCGGCGCCATGTGCGAAGACGAGAAGAGAATCCGCTCTGTCAGGACGGACAAAGATACCGCTTACCTTGCCTGCACTCTTGCTGGCTACAAATGATATCTTCTTCGACTTGTGCTTCATCGAATGGTTCAGGGCTTCTTGATCAGGTTCTTCAGCTTATCCAATCCGCTGGACTTCTGTTTTTCCAATGCGTCGTTCAGCTCCTTCTTCTTGGCATCGATCGCCGCCTGAGTCTGGTCGACGATGCTCTTGTACTCTGCGATCTGCTTTTCTATCTCCTGCTTCTTCTCCGCATAAATCCTTTCAAACTCTCTTCTCTTTTCCGCGATGCGGGCGTCGAGTTTTGCCTTCAAGTCAGCCTGGATCTTTGCAAACTCAGCACCAAGGACTGCCTTCGCCCTTGCGGCAATCTGCTCATCGAGATTGGTCGCCAGTGCGATGTCCACCGGACCTTTGGTATTCCACACCCGCAGATTAACATTGAAGCCTCGGATTCCCTGCAGTATTTCGCGCACTAGGCGTTCGAGAACATTCTTCGGGTCGCCCGCGAACTGCAAGCTGAGGTTTGTCAAGTCAAGTTTTGTCTGAACGTCAAACCTCTTCCCCGGCACCTTGATGCCGAGCTGGGTTGCAAGCATCGCGTTGCTTACTTTCCCCTGCAGGAATTTATCACTTCCCAGTTTGAATTCGGCCACCGGCACGCCTGAAAGAGTCGCAGTGTACTCGTCGTACGGCTCATCTTTCCGCCGGTCAATCAGCGCGTTGATCGTCATCGACCGCTTTCCTACCTGATGTCCTTCAAGCGCAATCGTCATCGGCTTGCCGGTAATCGTTTGGTTATTCGTAACGTTCAGTACTTCACCCCGCGCCCGGATAAAGTCCGATGCCGCGGTGCTGTCCGTTCCACCGGAAACGAAGATTTTCTTGATCCAAAATTTCGGATTCGCCGTCAGCACCGGAAAGTAGATGTCCTGCCCCTTGAATCTCGCCGGCTTTTCGTACTGAGGCTCGGGTGAATACTTTTTGATGTAGGTGCGGGACATGTCAACCCAGCTGAGGTACCCCATCGCCCGTGTATACATTTCTGTTCCGACAAGCAGATTCGCAATACCCGCGGTGTTCAGGTTCGGAAGTCGTGCAAGCGTGAGCAGCTTCTGAAAATCCTTTTTCACAACATCGTCCACGTTACCCACCAATGTGCTGACGCTGTTCAATTGACCTTCGACTGATGATTTTCGGTCGTTGAAGGTGTTCTCAATCTCTTTCACATCCTTCAACGATTTATCAACCGTGGTTATCGCACCGGTGATCTTGTCGACCGTCTTCAACTCCGCAGGCTTGATCGCCTTGACGCTCGTTTCGATCTCGGCCAACTTCTTCTTCGACGATTCGAAATCCGTTTTCACTGCGTCCCATTGTCCCCGTACCGCGTTCACTTGTTGTTTCAGCGAATCGATGTACGTGATGGTTTGCAGGTCGAGCGCTTTCACCAGGCTATCAACGTTGATTCCCTTGCGCAGGTTGTCGATGTTGAAGACCGGAGTTTGTGCGACGGTTTCATTGAGCGCCTGCTTCGCAAGATCCGAGAAGGTGTTCGGTTGGATCATTCCCTTCTTCCCGATCGCTCCATCCGTTGTCCGCTTCGTGTTGAGGATCATCCCTGCGACTTCAACGTTTTCGATGATGTACTTCCCCCGCAAAAGCTGGGCGAAGTCCATGGAAAATTTCACGCTGCCCGTCTCGAACATGTTCCTCCACGTATCGCGCGGGTTCGTTCCCTGCATCCGTCGCCATTCAATTCCCAGCGGCAAGAACTTCACATGAAGATCGTCGATCTCGACTTTTGCTCCGACAATCTCCTCTCCCCCCGTTTCCAATCCTGATTCCACCCACGAATCAACAAACAGATAGACGACGATGCCTATGAGAACGGCTGGAACAAGAACGAAGTAAATGAATTTCTTTCTCATGGCTCAGCTCCCCAGATCCCGAATGCGCATGTACATCTGTACAATCGCATTCTTCTTGAGTGCCTGATAGATTTTCCATTTTTCGATTTTGCTGCCAAAGTGTATGCGATACGCAACGACTGCCCGCTTCATGCCGAAATAGATTGGGATGAATAACATAATCGAACTCACCAAACTTCCGAGCACAACGGTATTATTGAATCGTGTCAGGGGCGCGATTGGCACGTTGTACATCCAAGTCCACAGTTCTCGGAGATTCTCCTGAACCAGGAGAGTGTAGCCAAACCAGTGAAAGAAAGGATCGAGCATGTACGCGAAGAGCGAGCAGAAGGTAATGGAAAGAAGAGCTGCAGCGATATTTACATCCAGCACAAGAAGGACGAACCACACGAGTACTCCCTGAAGCGTCAACATGGGGGACAGTCCGAGTATGGAACCGAGCGCGAAGCCGCCAGCGATCTTCGCCGGGCTCTGCCCCTCGCGAAGAATCTTTATGAGATCCTTCAGGATAGTGAACCAGAACATTAGGAACCTCTTAAGTAGTTGCCAAAGCGAGGAAGGAGTGCGGATATGCGGTTTAAGATAGACGAATGCTCAATGAGTTGCAAGGCTGAGAAATGTTAGAGTCAGAGGTAACAACAAGGAAAAATATTTTTCCGGAGGGAGCTTCTCACCTGTTATTTCTCCGTTTGAGTCCATAAATTGTGTGCGGTTAAAAACGAAGAAAATCTTCGAGAGATGCTATGATCAAATGGTTCGAACCATGGCCGCGTGCATGGCGCAACGGAAACTATCGCAGCCAGTTTTTCACCACCATTCCGGTCCTGCTGGCAATGCTGCTTTCCTTGCGCGTCTTTCTGGAATTTATCGAGCACCGCCCCGGCGTTGTCCTGCATGATCCGCTGATCAACGTATTCACTCCCGTGGATCTTTCCTGGATTACGTTCAGCATCATTTACGCGGGATTGCTCCTCGGGATCATCGCGTTGAGCTTCAACCCCTGGGAACTTCTTCGGACTCTTCAGGCATACATCATGATGGTTGCAGTGAGGATTGTGGTTATGTACTTTCTTCCTTTGGATCCGCCACAGGGATTAATTCCTCTTCACGATCCGTTCGTCGAATACTTCGGGGCGGGGACAGTTCTTACGAGGGATTTGTTTTTCTCCGGTCACACGGCGACACTGGTGTTGATTGCGTTGGGGATACCTTGGCGAGATCTGAAGATTGTTTTCTTCGTTGCCGCTGCCGCCGTTGCTCTGCTCGTTCTCTGGCAGCACGTGCACTATACGATCGATGTCGTGGCGGCACCATTCTTCGCCCTTGCCTCCTATCATCTTGCGGGACTCCAGTCCGTAAAGGAACCGCCGAAGACACCACCGAAGACGCGGTAGCCACAACTTCCATTGACAATCTACGACATTAGTGCTACTCTTACCCATGGCGCGCACTTCGCAGAATGTCAAAGTTGGAAAACGGACAATAGAGATCTCCAACCTCAAGAAAGTTCTCTATCCAGAAGACCACATCGTCAAAGCCGAGCTGATTGAGTATTACCTGAAACTGGCTCCGACGATCCTTCGACACATCAAAGGACGCGCTCTTTCCTTCGTCCGCTTTCCCGATGGCATCAACGGCGAGGCGTTCTTCCAGAAGAATCGCCAGGAGTGGGCTCCCGAATGGATCGAGCACATCGCCCTCGGGAGTGATGAGAAAGAGGACAAGAAGATCGATTACGTGATGGCGACGGAGGAGGCAACACTCGTATGGACCGCCAACCTCGCGTCGATTGAAATCCACCAGATGCATTCCCGTAAACCGCATTTTGACAAACCTGATTATTTCGTCATTGACCTTGATCCCCCGGACGATTATGGGTTCACGAATGTCGCAGCAATAGCTCTTGAGCTGAAGGGACATATCGAATCATTCGGGTACCACCCGTTTGTCAAGACAACCGGCAGGAAGGGTCTGCATATAGTTATGCCAATTGAGCCGAAATGGGATTTCCAAAAAGTATTTGAAGCTGCTCACGCTGTCGCAAAGCCTTTCGTTGAGTCCCATGGCGACAACACGACTCTTCAGATCAAAAAAGAGGCGCGCAAAGGAAAAGTGCTGATCGACATTTACCGCAACCGGACTTACCAGACGATTGTGTCCGCGTACAGCGTGCGGGGTCTGCCGGGAGCGCGCGTTTCAATGCCTCTCACCTGGGAACGACTGGAGACCGTACAGGATCTTTCTGAATTCACAATTCATAATGTCCCGGATATCGTCACAAGCGACGGCGACCCTTGGGAAGCGATCGCAGCGTACGCGACCGATCTCCACACGGAGCGCAAACAAGTCCGGGCTCCGAAAAGCCTTCCCCCCTCCCGTAAAAGAAAAACTCCCGAAACACTTGAACGATACGAACAAAAGAGGGAGTTCAACAAAACCCCCGAACCACCGCCGGAGATTGCGGTCGGCGAAGGAAACGCCTTTGTGGTCCACCGCCATCATGCCTCTCGCCTGCATTATGACTTGCGGCTCGAACAAGACGGTGTCTTGAAATCCTGGGCAGTGCCTCGCGGAATGCCTCCACGTCCCGGCATCAAGCGTCTTGCAGTTGCCACCGAAGATCATCCGTTGAAGTATTTGAATTTCGAAGGAACAATTCCAAAAGGCGAATACGGTGGCGGCGATATGTGGATCTTTGCGCGAGGGAAGTACGAGTTCACAAAGCAGAAGAAGGATGGATTCTATTTTCGATT
The DNA here is from genome assembly GCA_036397975.1 of Bacteroidota bacterium. Classification (GTDB taxonomy): domain Bacteria; phylum Bacteroidota; class Ignavibacteria; order UBA10030; family UBA6906; genus SZUA-287. The sequence continues at coordinate 16,370 of DASWHW010000209.1, read as the reverse complement.
GAGCAGCAAAGAACTGAACGGCGAGTATCGTACCTATAACACCAAAGGAACCGATTGGATCATCGAATGCCTCGATAAGCCGCAGGTCGATTGGCTGAACGATCCGGTCGAATTCATGCTGTCGGATTCACAAAGCCAGCCGCCGGATGATGATGATTATTTGTACGAAGTAAAGTGGGACGGCATTCGCGCAATGATCTCCTTGGATGAAGGAGTCATCCGTATCCGCAGCAGAAATCAAAATGACATCACAGACAAATTTCCTGAGCTACTGATTCCTGATCAGGGGTTCCGCGCTGCTTGTGGATTGTTCGATGCTGAGATTGTATGTCTGGATGAAAGCGGAAAACCTGTCTTCAAGAATGCCATACATCGGATTCAGCAATCAACTGAAGGGGGCGTCACACGGGCACGCACAAAGTATCCGGCCGTATGCTACATCTTTGACTGCCTCTATCTTGACGGACGTCCGATCATTAACGAGCCGCTTGTGAGACGGCGAGAATGGATGAAGGACGCAATCAAACCGGGAACGGCGTACCGCATCAGCGAAATTGTGGAAGATGGGCATGCTCTGTTCGCCGCCGCTTCAGGGCATGGACTTGAAGGGATCATGGCAAAACAAATGATGAGCCCATATCTTCCCGGCAAACGGAGCGAGGCGTGGAAGAAGATAAAAGTCCGGAACACAATGGACTGCGTCATTATTGGCATGACAGAAGGAAAGGGCGATCGTTCACAGACGTTCGGCGCACTTCACATCGCGCAGGCCGAAGGCTTAACCTTGAACTACATGGGAAAAGTAGGGACCGGGTTCGACGACCGCATGTTGAAGTCAATTGTCGGAGAGCTGAAGCAGGTCAAGAAGATCAAACGACCCATCAAAGAAAAGCCCTTGGATGACGCACAATCAGTTTGGCTTGAACCAACCTTGATGTGCGAGGTGCAGTACGCTTCCTTCACCAAGGATGGAATGTTGCGCGAACCGGTGTTCCTCCGCATGCGTCCCGACATGCAATCTCCAACAACATCATCTAACAGAAAATCCAAGCGAAGATAAGGTCCCCCTCAGGCTTCCCCGCTCTGCTCCCGTCGAGACGCGTGCAGCAGAAAATTCATGACGGACTGGATAACTGGCCCTCAGCTTCCGAAAGTACGCTCCATGTTCCTCGACCGGCATTTCAAGCGTCTTCCGCAACAGCTCATCATCTCTTCGAATATCATAAACCTGTCGTACCAAAGCGCGAATCGCATTTTCATCATCCTTCTTCTCAGGAATTTCACAGTTCATGGTACCGGCTGCATCTGTCGGAACATCCCAGGGAACATTCAACGCGAAGTGAATGCAAAGCGACTCATAGATCATCCGAGCGCCGGTGATTTTACCTTCGACCGAATAGCCCGCGATGTGCGGCGTGCCAAGCAGTGTCCTTTTCAAAAGCCCTGCATCGATGGCTGGTTCATTCTCCCAAACATCGAGTACCGCACCAAGCAGTTGTTCGTTGTCCAATGATTTTCTGAGACCTTGTGTTTCAACCACCGATCCCCGCGAAGTATTGATGAGAATGCTTCCCTTCTTCATTGAACGTATTCTCTTCTCATCGAATAAGTGAAATGTCGGATCTTCGCCGGACCTGGTGAGAGGGACATGAAGGGATAGAACATCGCAACTCATCAGCTCATCCAGAGGATGAAACTTTTCATCGCCCGTTGCTCTTTGCAGAGGAGGATCGTTCAACAACACCTGCATACCAAGCGCTTTTGCTTTACCTGCAGTGCGACTCCCTGTATTTCCAAATCCCACAATGCCAATTGACTTTCCACGAAGACTAAAGTTCTTCACCGCCTCGACTTCAAGCAAAGCGGCCAGAATGTAATCTGCAACCGACATGGCGTTGCTTCCGGGCGCACTTGCAAATCCAATGTGACGGGCGCTGAGGTACTCCCGGTCGACATGGTCAAAGCCGATCGTTGAGGTCCCGACGAACTTGACCTTGCTGCCATCAAGGATTTGTCGGTCGACCTTGGTCTCCGAACGAACAACGAGTGCATCAGCATTTGCCACCGCTTTGGAAGAAATGTCGGACGTTTTTAGCAGACGGATCTCGCCAATGCGTTTGAATGCTGTTTCCGCGAATGGAATTTTGGAATCGAGAACGATGAGCATTAAATTGCTGCCCGGCGAGGATCTGCTGCTATTTCTTCTTCAGAAGGTCGCGAATCTCTCCAAGCAATACTTCTTGATTCGAAGGCTTGGACGGCCCTGCTGGTATTGCCTCTTCCTTCTTCTTGAGATTGTTGATGGCCTTGACAAGAAGGAAAATAGCAAACGCAATGATGATGAAATCGAATGCCGCTTGCAAAAACATTCCGTAACGGAGCGTCACTGCCTCAACACCCTCACTCGCGGATTTCAGGGTGATAGCGAGATTGGAGAAATCAACGCCGCCGATTATCAGACCAAGCGGAGGCATGATCACATCGGCGACCAGAGCCGAGACGATCTTCCCAAAGGCAGCGCCGATAATGATACCTACTGCGAGATCGACTACATTTCCCTTCATCGCGAATCGCTTGAACTCCTGCATCATGCTCATAAGGCTTCCTATTAATATGGTGTTGTGTAATAGTGGTGGGAACGACCGTTTGAATATGGAACAATGGGCACAGAATTGCAATCCAATCTGCGTATTCGCGTCTGCACAAGATTTCTCCAGTCCGACCGCAACATTCAACCTCATTTTTCGTAATTTTTGGGCGGGATGAATACCTTCTCCCTCCTCAGGTCATTCGAATAATTCCAAAAACCCGAAAGGATTTACAATGAGAATCTTGACCGCACTTCTCTGCCTCGTGCTGCTCTCCACGGTTGGTCAATCACAAAACGATGAGTCACGCTTGCTGCGATTCCCGGCGATCCACGGAAACCAGATTGTCTTTTCCTATGCCGGCGATTTGTATTCTGTTTCAGCAATGGGCGGCGTTGCACGGAAAATAACCAACGACGAGGGGTATGAGATGTTCCCCCGGTTTTCTCCCGATGGAAGCACCATCGCATTCACCGGACAATACGATGGCAACACCGAAGTATATGTCATGCCTGCCGAGGGCGGGGTCCCACGTCGATTAACATACACGGCCACGCTCGGTCGCGATGATGTCTCGGACCGCATGGGACCGAACAACATCGTGATGACCTGGCGTGATGCGAAGACGATCGTCTTTCGATCGCGCATGATCGAGCGTAATGATTTTATCGGGCAGTTGTTTGATGTCTCCACCGATGGTGGGATCTCGACACAACTTCCCGTTCCGCGTGGTGGGTTCTGTTCATTCTCCCCCGATGGCAAGAAGATGGCATACAATAGAGTATTCAGAGAATTTCGAACGTGGAAGCGATATCGTGGTGGACAGGCTGATGAAGTGTGGATTCTCGATTTCGCAACGAAACAGCTTACGAACATTACCAACAACCCCGCACAGGACATCATCCCGATGTGGAGTGGAAACAAGATCTACTTCAATTCGGATCGGGATGACATCAAACGGATGAATATCTACAGCTATGATCTCACTACCAAGGAGACGAAGAAGCTCACAAACTTTACCGAGTTCGACGTAAAATTCCCGTCGCTCGGTGACAAGGCGGTCGTCTTCGAGAACGGCGGTTACCTTTACACGCTCGATTTGGCATCTGAGAAAGTCTCAAAAGTTCCGGTATTCATTCACGAGGACTTTGTAATCGGACGCGGCGGCATTCGCGATGTGAGCAAGGAAGTAACCAACTACGAAATAGCCCCCGATGGGAACAGGGCGCTCTTCGGAGCGCGCGGCGAAGTGTTTACGGTGCCGGCCAAAGATGGCAACACACGAAACCTGACGAACACCTCGGGCGTTCATGAACGCAATTCCAAATGGTCGCCCGACGGAAAGTGGATCTCGTACATATCCGACGCAACAGGCGAGGATGAAATATACGTCACTTCGCAGGATGGGAGCGGAAAACCGATCCAGCTTACAAAGAACGCCGATACATACAAGTATCAACCGATCTGGTCGCCGGATAGCAAGAAGCTTCTCTGGTCCGACAAGAAGCTGCGGCTTCTTTATGTCGATATCGACTCAAAGGTAGTTACAGAGGTTGCTCAGGCCACGGCATGGGAAATCACCGCCGCTGCATGGTCTCCCGACAGCAAATGGATTTCGTATTCGCAGTTCGAAGAGAAGCAGATGGCAACCGTGTATCTGTATTCGGTAGACGAGAAGAAAACAACCACGGTGACTGACGGCTGGTTTGACTCCTACGGTCCTGCATTCAGCAGTGACGGGAAATATCTCTTCTTTGTTTCTGATCGTTCTTTTAGCCCGACCTACAGTCAGACGGAATGGAATCATTCCTATTCCGATCTCTCCGGAATATACTTCGTCACTCTCGCAAAGGGGACCCAATCTCCTTTCCACCCCAAAAGCGACGAGGTGTCCATGAAAGGAAAGGAAGAGAAAAAGGATGAAGCGAAGGATGAAAAGAAGAAGGAGGGTGAAAAGCCTGATGTGAAGGTTGACCTTGATGGATTGCAACAACGCATCGCGGGTCTTCCAGTTTCCGCCGCTGGCTATAAGAATCTCACCTCCGTCGGCTCGAAACTGTACTATTCCCGCAACGGAAGCAAAGACGAAAAGACCAAGCTGCTTCTCTATGACCTCGATAAACAGAAAGAAACGGAACTCGGAGAGTTTAACGGATTCGAAATATCCGCAGATGGGAAGAAGATGCTCGTTGGCGGCAGTGGAAGCTACTATCTTATCGACCTCCCCACGTCAAAGATCGAGGCGAAGGACAGGCTGGACCTCAGCGATGTAAAAATGAACCTTGACAGACGCGCAGAATGGAATCAGATCTTTGCCGAATGCTGGCGGCAGATGAGGGACTTTCTCTTCGCACCGAACATGCACGGCGTTGACTGGAAGCTCATGAAAACGCGATACGCTGCTCTTCTCCCCTACGTGAATCATCGCGCCGATCTTACATATGTCATCGGGGAAATGATTGGTGAATTGAATATCGGTCATTCGTATGTTGGCGGCGGCGACTACCCAAAAGCAGATCGCATCCAGACCGGACTCCTCGGGGCGAAGATCGCAAAGAATGAGTCAGGATACTTCCAGATCACGTCAATCCTTCCCGGACAGAACTGGGAGAAGAGTGTGCGCTCGCCTCTAACGGACATTGGAGTCAATGCCGGCGAGGGTGATTACATCCTCGCAGTGAATGGAGAGTCCACCAAGGGAATAAAAGACATTTATCAAAAGCTTGTCAACACCGCCGGCAAACAGGTGACGCTTACGTTGGGCAAGGAGGCGAAAGAATCAGGAAGCTGGACAACGGTTGTGATTCCGATATCCGATGAGAGACCATTGTACTATTACAAATGGGTGCAGGACAATATTGCGAAGGTTTCAAGAGCAACCGATGGAAAAGTCGGCTATCTCCACATTCCCGATATGGGGCAGAATGGACTAAATGAGTTCGTGAAGCACTTCTATCCGCAACTGCGGAAGGAAGGACTTATCGTTGACGTCCGCGGCAACGGCGGTGGAAACGTATCGCCTCAGATTATCGAACGATTGCGGCGAGAAATCACAATGATCAGCAAGGCACGCAATACCGCAATCACTCCAGATCCTGGTGCAATGGTTCTCGGCCCCAAGGTCATGCTGCTGGACGAATTCTCAGCTTCGGATGGTGATATCGTTGCCTACCGCTTCAAAAAACACAAACTGGGGACGGTGATCGGAAAGCGCTCATGGGGCGGCGTCGTCGGTATCAGAGGTTCTCTCCCGTTGCTCGATGGCGGATTCCTGAATCGACCTGAATTCTCGAGGTATGATTCGGAAGGAAAGGAATGGATTATGGAAGGGGTCGGTGTCGAGCCAGATATTTTTGTGGATAATGATCCATCGAAAGAATTCGAAGGAACGGATGAACAGCTCAACAAGGCGATCGAAGTGGTGAAAGAGGAAATGAAAAAGAATCCTGCGAAACTCCCGCAGCCTCCTCCGTATCCCGATAAGAGCAAGTAATTCACTGAGAAACTTCGCATGAAGCCCCGGACAACCGGGGCTTTTTTATTCAAGGCCAGAACACTTGAAATGAATTCAACATTCCCTATCTTTCTCTATGAGTCTTTCGGAAAATGAACTTCAACGATACGAGCGTCATCTCTCTCTCCCCGATGTCGGCATTGCTGGCCAGGAACGCCTCAAGCAATCAAGTATCCTTATCGTCGGAGCCGGTGGGCTAGGCTCGCCAGCGGCAATGTACCTTGCGGCCGCAGGAATCGGCAGAATCGGTATCGTCGATGCAGACGTTGTGGAACTCTCGAATCTGCAGCGACAGATTCTTCATACGACTCCAGAGATCGGGAAACGCAAAACGGACTCCGCTCGAGATATGTTGAACGGCATTAATCCGGAAGTCGTTGTGGAAACACACAAGGTAAGAATTGAAGAAGAGAACGCTCAAAGTATTTTCGAGCATTATGATATCGTGATCGACGGCTCCGATAATTTTCCAACACGCTTCGTTATCAGCGAGGCCTGCTCTTCGCTCGGTAAGCCACACATCTATGGATCTGTATTCCGGTTTGAGGGACAAGTCTCCGTATTTGATTCACGTCGAGGTCCGTGTTATCGATGCCTTCACCCCGAACCTCCCCCCGCCGGCCTCGTTCCAGATTGTACCGTCGGTGGAGTCATTGGAGTCTTGCCCGGCATCGTTGGCAGTATTCAGGCAGCCGAAGCCATCAAAGCCTGTCTGCAGGTCGGCAAGGGACTTATCGGACGCATGCTTCTAATTGATATACGTGACATGACTTTCCGGGAATTAGAATTGAATAAGAACCCCGAATGCCGGGGATGTGGCGTGCGAAAAAATCAACCCATCCAGCGGACACCGAGTACTGTCTCCGAGGACGAAGCAGCAAGCGACATTTCTGTTGAGGAACTGAAGTCACGCAATGCGAACGGTGACATTCTTGTTCTCGATGTTCGCGAACCACATGAATATGAGATCGCAAGGATCGCCAGCGTCCTGATACCGTTGCAACAACTTCCCAACAGATTTGAGGAATTAGACAAGACGAAGGAAATTGTCACCCTTTGTCACCACGGCTTCCGAAGTGCACACGCAGCAGCTTTTCTTCGTTCACAGGGCTTTCAACGCGTGCGGAATCTGGCCGGTGGCATCGATGCATGGTCAGCGCGTATCGACCCAACAATCCCTCGCTATTGAGCTAGTTGAATTTATTCTGGAACTTTCTCCGATCTCCTCTGTTGAGAAAGCGAGCCCAAATCCATGTAACCGCACTCGTGCCGGTGTTTCAGCAATTGCCTCCTGGCGACTTCTCGGAGGAGTGAGAGCGCTCGCCGGCGTCCAACTGACGATGTAGGTGGTTGAGTTCCGAAGGAGATAATATCACGATCTGCCTCTCGATACACACGAGGCAGACCGTGAGAGAATAATCGTCTACTTCGTATCCATGATAATGGGGAGACCATCCTTACCGGCACCAACAATGATGACCTTTGTGTTGGTTGAACTGGCGAGCTTTTCGGTGGCTTCGATTCCTTTCCACCGGAGAAGCTGCTCACTGATACCCGCGGCAACGATCTTCTGAAAGTCTGCAATACCCTGCGCTTCAATCCGTTTTCTGTCGGCCTCCTGCTTTTCCTTCCTCAGGATAAACTCCATGCGCTGGCTTTCCTGATCTGCCTTCTGCTTCTGCTCGATCGCTTCAGTGAGCTGCGGGGGAAGCGATACGTTGCGGAGAGGTGTAGTCTCCACGGTAATCCCCCGAGGTGAAATTTGCTTCGCCAATTCGTGCTGAATCGAGAGACCCAGCTGTTCCCTCTCCGTTGAGTACAGTGCACTTGCAGGCATGCCTGCCGTCACTGCACGAGCGATTGAGCGGAATTGCGGGATCAATATAATTTCCAAAAAATCCCCCCCCTGAATCGTTTTGTACACTTGTGCGGCTGAGTCTGGATTAAGACGGTAAATAACACTCATCTCCAGTCCGATGGACAGACCTTCTCTCGACAGAACGGACATTGTTTCTTTGTGTTCGTTTGTTTGCCATGAGAAGTTGATCACCCGTGCGAGCGGATTGACAAACCGAATCCCCGGGCTGAGAGTATGATCCGATACAGTTCCGAAGAAATCGACGACACCAACATGACCTGCTGGTATCACTGTAAAACACTGGAGCAGGGCGACAACAGAGAAGAAAAGAGTGGCAACGAGCGATGCCCCGGCGATGGTCTTCGCCGTTGGATTGTTCGCTTGGGCCTGAGCCGCCGTTCGCACGCGTGTAACAAAGGCACCGATAGCAATAAGCACCGAAAGAATGAAAAGCATTGTAATCCTCCATGACAAGTGAAAAAAATCGAGTGGTGAGCGGTACAATTTACGAAGAGATGAACGGAAGGGCAACCTCAGAGGGACTACGCCGGAAGGAAATCAGGGAAGCGTGAACGAGAAGACCGCCCCATTTCCCGGAACTCCTTCCGCACGGATATGCCCGCCATGTCGATGAATAATTCGATGCACCGTTGCAAGCCCGATACCTGTCCCATCAAACTCGGTCGGTGAATGCAGGCGCTGAAAAGGCGCAAACAGCTTGTCTACCAGGCTCATATCGAAGCCCGCACCGTTGTCCCGGACAAAAATCTCCGATCCGCTGGAAGTCGGACGACGACCCAGTTCAATGCGTGCATTCGGGATTTTCGACGTGTACTTCCAGGCGTTCGAAAGGAGATTGTCCATCACAATATTCAGCAAACGTGGATCGCCGGTGGTCTTGACGTTTGGTTCGATCGTCACTTCCACCGTTCGCTCTGAAGCATCCGACTTCAGATGGGCGAGAATTCGGTGAGCAACAACGGAGAGGTTAACTTCCTGCAAATCGATTTCACCCCGTGATACCTGTGAGAGTTTTAGCATGTCGTCGATCAGCTGATTCATATGTTCAACACCGTGACAGACTCGCTCCAGATAGTTTTGCGCCGTTTCATCCAGCCCCGTCGAATAATCTTCGAGCAACGCTTTGCTGAAACCGTCGATGGCACGCAAGGGGGCGCGTAGATCATGGGAGATTGAATATGAAAAAGCCTCGAGCTCTTTGTTGGTGTACTGCAATTCCGAAGTACGCTGTCGTACCCTTTTTTCCAGTTCAACATTCAGTTCTTTTATTTTATCCTCCCCGTTTTTCCTCTCGGTTATATCGACAAAAGCAGCCTGGATCGCAGCTTGGCCGCCGTACTGGACGACACTCGAGCTGAGATAGATCCACCGGACTTCCCCCGTTCTCGTGACGGATCTGAATTCATAGTTGCGGGGGACCTTCTTGCCGGCGAGCCGGTCGCGAATATTCCTGTACATCCTTTCGCGATCCTCAGGATGAATCAGTTGCATCAGGATGCTACCCTCCATTCCCTTCAATTCCTCGGGAGTGCGATCCAACATCCTCGCAACAATCGGGTTCGCATAGACGATCGAGTCATTCTGATAAATCAAAATCCCCTGGAGGGCATTTTCCACAAGCGTACGATACTGTTCCTCCGATTGTGCGAGCGCTTCCTGAGTACTGGCCTTCTCCTTTGACACTTTCTTGTATCGGTTTGCAGTCGCCCGAAGGTCACGAAGAACCAGTATTAAGAATATCGCTGTCCCCAAATAGATAATACAAATTGCGATGAGGACTGACAGCGCAGGATCATGTCGCTCGTAAAGAAGTAGGGAATTGTTTTCCGCATAGACAAGGCCAACGCCCAATACCACCACGTAGGCCCAATAGCCCAAGGCGGCACGAGGTCCAAGCAACATAGCAGCCATTGAAATAACGGCGATCTGTGCAATGTACGCCGCAGCTCGAACACCATTGCCAATAAATGCAGCATAGGAAAGGATAAGGCAGAGACAGGCGATCAGGATTTTTGGAGCGAGGTCGACAGCGCCGAAATGCATCAGGACCTTGCAAAGAATACTAACACCAACGATGAGCCCGCAAATTACATACACAACGTCAAGGGGAACCGTCCACGCAGGGATGATCAGGAAGTAGAGGATAGGTCCAAGGATTGTTACCCAGAGAATTCCGTTGAGCATGCGCGCAATATGGGCTTTCTCATCATCCCCCGTAAAGGACGGAGGTTGAATCAAACGCATAACAAAATTTCTATCAATCATTACTTGGCTATTGTGTGTAGTACATTTGATAATAAAGACAACGGACTACTGCAGATTCGCGGTTAGGTATTCCGTAGTTCGAGGACTCTTTCGGGACGTTGAGTTTTTTCTCTGAGAGTAAAGCAAAATGTTGCTCCTTCATCGACCGTCGCTTCAGCCCAAACACGCCCTCCGTGCCGGTGAATAATCCTTTTCACCGTTGCAAGCCCGATCCCTGTCCCTTCAAACTCCGACAAAGTGTGCATCCGTTGGAACGGACCAAACAGATTCGACGCTCGAGACATATCAAATCCCGCTCCATTATCCCTGACAAAAAACACTTCTTCTCCATCGGTGCGTTTCATACCTACTTCGATCTCTGCATGTTGTGTCTTGGAAGTATACTTCCATGCATTTGCAAGGAGATTGTCCAATACGATATTCACCAGGCGATAATCTGCAAAGGCAATCATCCCCTCTTCCACCGTCAGCGTCACCTTGCGTGTCCCATTCACCGGTTGTATTCGTTGCGCAACTTCTCGGGCAAGTTGCGTAATGTTCACTTTCTGGCGTCGAATTTCCGCACGCGTAATGCGCGAGAGAGTCAGCAAATCTTCGATTAATTCTGACATCCGCATCGTTGCCTGGTTGACATTCTGGAGGTAATGTTCGCCGGTTTCATCGAGCACCGTCGCATAGTCCTCAAGGAGTGCCTTGCTGAATCCCTCGATTGCCCGCAAAGGAGAGCGCAGATCGTGCGACACTGAATAGCTAAACGATTCCAACTCCTTATTTGCGGCTTCAAGCTGTGCGGTCCGCTCAATCACTCGTTCCTCCAACTCGTCGTTCAGCATGCGTATTTGATCTTCTGCCGCCTTTCGCTCCGTAATGTCGACGAGACTTAGTTGGAGGGCAGGCTTCCCGGCGAAGTCCATTTTCGCCGCCTTGGACTCAACCCACCGGATTGCTCCTTCGCCGCGGATCAAACGCAGCTCATCCCGGGCCGGGGCCTGCTGTGCATCCATGCCATCGTGGGCTTTTACAAACACTCCTGCCCGGTCATCAGGGTGCACTCCTGCCATGACCTCTTCAACCGGCAGTGAGGTCATTTCCTGGATCGGGCGATCGAATAGCTCGGAGGCAACAGGGTTTGAAAATACCACACGACCTTCCTGGAAAATGAGAATTCCTTGCAGCGCGTTCTCCACAAGTGACCGATATTTTTTCTCTGATTGTTCCAGCGCATTCTTGGCGCGAATTCTTTCCGTAATGTCTCGGATGAACCAGAAGCAATACTCATGATCGCGAAATGCGAAATAGTTCATCGACACTTCGACGGGAATCCGTGCCCCCTTCTTTTTTCTCTGATTCATTTCGACAAAGACCGATTTCTCACGCCGCAATTGTTCCCACTGTTCACTCCACCACTCCGGCGCACAGTCAGGGTCAAGGTCGGTCACCTTCATCGTGAGCAGGTCTGTTCGCGAATACTCCAGGCGCTGGCACGCGGCAAGGTTGACGTCGAGTATGCGCGCGTCAGGTCCAACACGGAACATAGCCTCCGCTGACTGCTGGTTGGAGAACCGGGAAAAGATGAGTTCCTCCTCCGAGTGACGGCGATTCGTAATGTCGGACATTGTGCCGGCCATCCGGACCGGCTTGCCATCCTTGTCTTGATAGACTTTCCCATAGCACTCAAGCCAGCGGAGACTCTGATCAGGAAGAAGGACGCGGTGTTCGAGGTGATAATCCATCCCATCACCCTGGACAGCATCAGTCAGGATTCCGAGCACCCGCTCGCGGTCCGATGGATGGATGAGGTCAATATATGCCTTGAACGTCCCTGCAAACCCACCCGGCTGGAGACCGAACAAGTCCTCCACATGCTCGGACCACGCAACATCATTGGTAATGATGTTCCAGTCCCACGTGCCCATTCTTGTTGCATCCAAAGCCAGTCGCAGCCGCTCTTCGCTTTTCCGAAGAGCCTCCTCGGCCATTTTTCGCTCGCTTGCTTCCATCACCAGGGAAATGATATCGGCGACGGACGCAGCAAAGCTTTGTTCCTCGATCGTCCATTTCCGGGATTCTCCCACCTGGTCATTACAGAGAACGCCAATCGTTCTGCCGCCAACACGAATCGGCGCATCCAGAAGCGATTTCGCAATGTCCTTCGATGTCTGCTGGGAGACAAGGCCTTGCGTTCTTGCATCTGTCTGCGCGTCATGGATGGCAATGATCCTGTCCACCATCAGGCTCTCGATATAGGCCTTCGCCCCACTGATTGCCGGGCGTTGTGTGTGCGCATCCGTTGTGCAATCATATTGGTCAATGCAGAAGAGTTCCGCGTTATCCTTCGTCAAAAGCCATATGCTTGTTCTTGAGGTTTCGAGTGCACGCGATGCCGACTCTGTGATTTCGTGGATTGCCTTCTCCACCTCACCGGTGCTCAGCGCATCCATTCGTGCCAGCATCATCAACTCATTGTTGAACACACGAAGGCGCCGTTCATTTTCTCGACGAGCCTCTTCACCTCTCCTCCGCTCCGTGACATCTTCTGAAATACCGATGGCGGCGATGGGAACGCCGGCTTCATTGCGGACAACCGACGTGGAGACGGCGACCGGCAGGACACTTCCGTCCTTGCGCCTGTTCCAGAGCTCACCCCGCCATCCCCCTTCCAGCGTTTTCGATCGCATTTCTGTGAGCAACTCGGCCGGGTTACGTTCATCGAACAGAATTTCCGTTCCTTTCCCGAGGATCTCGTCTTTCTCGAATCCGTATGTCTGAGTGAATGCGTCGTTCACATAAAGTATGCGACTTTCCATATCACTGATCATCACACATTCACTAATACTGGTGACTGCATGCGCCAATCGCTTCACTTCATAATCGACTCGTCGCCGATCGGTTACATCCCGAAAGATACTCAATACCAAATCCGAACCCGCGTCGCTCTTCAGGAGAGAGTTGGACAATTCAAATTCAACCGAGGCTCCCGAATGCAACGTCACAGATGCTTCGGCCCATTGTGGAATCGTTCCGGTCTTGAACTTCTTCTTGAATGTCTCCAGCGACGATTTGTTTTCCTCCGGCGAATTGTTGTAGATGACGGTAAAGGGCTGCCCGACCAGTTCCTCCCGACTTAATCCAACCATTGTGCAGAAGGCCTGGTTCACCTCAACGATAATTCCATCGGCGTTGGTGAGGCGCATTCCTTCGGCGGAGTTTTCCCACACCGATCGAAAGCGCTGTTCGGAAAACTGCACCAGCTCGTCCGCGCGTTTGCGTTCCGTAATATCGCGCGTGACGCAGACCATGCACTTCTGGCCGTCCAACTCAAATTTCTCCGCGGAGAGAAGGCAGACCCGCACCTCGCCGGACTTGATACGGAAGCGGCATTCTCTTTCCCGCACAAACCCGCGTTTCTCCAACGTGGATACAAGGAGCGTGCGCTCCGCGGTTGCCGCCCAGAGCCCAAGATCGAACTCCGTTTTCCCGATTGCCTCGGAGCGAAGATAACCGGTCACCCGGACAAACCCTTCGTTCACATCAAGCAGCTTCCCTTCACTCATGGTGCTGATCGTTAGCGCATCCGGACTGACGCGGAAGGCAGTGGAAAGGCGTTCCTCAGAATCACGCAAGGCTTTCTCTGCACGTTTCCGTTCTTCAATCTCCTTTTTCGCTCGCTCGTATCCGGAGAATATTCCGCGAATGGCCAGCGAAAGGAGAACCGCAGCAAGCACGAAATAGAGCGACTGCGCAAGCCAGTAGGAAACTTTTGGAACACCCTGCGTTTGCTCCGGAAGGATTCCCATTTCGCCTGCAATAAGCAGCACCCCTCCTGCAACCACGCTGAGCAGTGCAAGAACAAAGGCGCTCCGCACACCAAGGATTAGCCCCGTTCCGACGATAACAATGGTGATTGCGCCGAATGAAGGAGCCGAGACACCACCGCTCCATCCCGCACCGATCAGCAGTATCACCCAAAGCCCATAGCAGGTTCCGAAGGCCGCCTCCCGCACCTTGCCCCGATGCATCATGTTGAGCATCAGCATGACAAGAGCAATGATCGCACCGCTAATGAGGAGCCGTCGGGCAATGAATTCCGGACTCACCGGTGCGAGTGCAGCAAAAATAATGGTTGCCGCGAGGCTGGAGAGGAGAATAGTGTTCAAGAGCCTTGCGAGGCGCGTCTTATCAAGATCGCGATCGAAGACGGGAGGTTGGAGGAGTGTTCTGATGCGGTCAAGCAAAGGCGATGCTTCTCCACACTTTTAAATATTCCCGATGAAGGGAAAACAGGTGCGAGAAATATACAGAAAAACTACTGTTGCGGCAATTCTCGGAAGGCAAAAAAGGGGGGAAACATCAGCGGGCGGCCCCCTCCCTGAGAGCCGCCCGATGTGTGTGTGAGGTGTCGCTTTTTCTACTGCTACTGCCCCACAGCAGCAACAGCTTCCTCTATGGCTTGTTTGAAGGGCTCAACGCTCTCACTGAAGACCCGAAGCGTCGTGCGTTTTCTCTCTTCGCCATCGAGCCTGGTTTCGGAGATCGAGAGATATTTCTTGCCGTTCTTGGCTTCGCGGACATCCACAAAGTAGGTCGTCTTTCCAGACCGCACCATCGTCGAATACACTGCGTTGTTCGTTGTCATGACACTGCCTCCTCTACAGTTGGTTCGTTTTCTTGTGGTTGTGAAGCTGCTGCAACCGCGCTGTTGATCGCTTCGCTGAAATCCAAAATTGCGTTGCCGAAGATGCGAACGGTTGTTCGCTGGTACTCGTTTTCCGGAGAAAGCTTGTTCTCCGAGATGGCGAGAAACTTGTTGCCGTTCCGCGCTTCTTTAACATCCACGAAGAATGTTGTTCGACCTGCGCGAACTTGTGTTGAGTACAGTGCATTGTTCCCGGTCATGATGACCTCCCTACATTAGTTGAAATATTGTGTGTTCTTTCCACCGAACGGTGGGCGCGTCGTGCGCAGAGCGTTTTGTTTGATGATGCTCATGGTATAGTAACGATGGGAGGTAACAGCTTGAAATCTGCTGATTTTCATAAGAAACCGCCGGGTTCACAGTTTCTCAGGAGGATAGGAATCGAGGTTGTCCAGGATCGCTTCGATGGTCTTGGGGGCATTCCCTTCTGCCCGGTTATTTACATACACGTAGAGGGTCTTGTTCTCGTGAAGACATCGCCCAATTGCTTCCGTAATGCCATCACGCAGTTCGGGATTTTCCTCTTTTATCTTATCGTACGGCTGAAAATACTCGACAGCCTGCTGATATGCACGCCCCGGTTTGAGCAACGCCCGAATCACCGAGAACTCGTTTGCGATCGTTCCGCTTATTTTTAACTGTGAAACGATGGAAGGCATCCGAGTCCAGCTGTTCAAGACGTGCGCGATGTTGTTGCTGCGAAGAAATTTCAGATAGTCCTCCGTCAGAAATTCTTCGTTTCGTACCTCCACTGCATACTGATATCCTTTCGGAAGACGGGAAAAAAACTCCGAAATATATTCCATGAATTTCGTCACATCAATTTCGGAAGCTGGATGAAAAGTGGAAAACTCAAAAATGATCGCACCTCGTTTCCCCTTCAACTTCTCAATTGGCTTCAGAAAGAAGTCTTCGAACAATTCCACATTGAGGAAGTCGGGGTTCTCTTTCCCGGCGTTCGGCCCGTATCTCGGAATGTTGGGAAAACGCTTGACAGTGATCCTGTCCGTTACTTTGAGAGATAGTTTGAATCCTTCTCCAGTTGTATCATAGATCCGCCCCATCGCCTCCTCTTTGGGAAAATCATACAGGGCAAAGTCGGCGCAGACCGTCGGAAAAAGCTCGGCATACTCCGATAGACACTCCTGCTGAAAACTGTTCTTCGTCGGATACGAGCGGTTGTACACCTGCCCCTTCCATCCCGGATATTTCCAGGAGGAAGTGCCAAAAAGAATCCCGCGGCGGGACCACTGTTCAATTCTCGCTTTGTTCTTTTCGATGTATGGCGAGATGCGGCGTTCGGTTTTTTCTAATTCAGGAAAAAGAGGGAGGGATGAAGGGGGACGCTTGGCCATCCGTTTCCTCAGAATGAACTCTCACCAAGCAACGTCACAAGTGACCAGAGAAGCCAGAGGGCGACGACAAGAA
>DASWHW010000208.1:0-2155 GCA_036397975.1 Bacteroidota bacterium | reverse complement strand
ACATTCGTTCGCTTCCGTTTCAACTCGAGGATGCCGACTTCTTCCGCTTCGAAATCTTTTCCGTTATGAAGAAAGCGAACCTTCTCACCTTCTTTCAGCGTGCCATTGAAGAGGCGCATGTAGACAATCGAGCCGCGGTAGATATCGAAGACCGAATCGAAGATCACCGCTTGCAGAGGCGCGTCCGGATCTCCTTTCGGAGGAGAAATGCGCTTCACAACCGCTTCGAGGATTTCTTCAATGCCGAGGTTTGCCTTTGCACTCGCGAGGATAATCTCCTCCTCTTTGCATCCAACCAGGTCTTTGATCTGATGTTTCACCGTGTCGATCATTGCGCTTGGGAGATCGATCTTGTTGATCACCGGAATAATTTCGAGTCCGGCATCAATGGCAAAGTACAGGTTGCTGATGGTCTGCGCTTCCACTCCCTGCGATGCATCGACGACAAGGATGGCGCCTTCGCAAGCAGCGAGTGAACGGGAAACTTCATAGGAGAAATCCACATGACCCGGCGTGTCGATAAGATTGAGTGTGTATTCTTTCCCATCCTTGGCCTTGTAGTGCATTTGCACTGCATGGAGTTTGATGGTAATGCCGCGCTCTTGCTCCAGGTCCATATCGTCCAGGACCTGCTTGTATTTCATTTCTCGGGCGGTAATAGCTCCGGTCTGCTGAAGGAGGCAGTCCGCGATCGTGGACTTCCCGTGGTCAATGTGGGCAATAATGCAGAAATTACGTGTGTGCTTCATGAACCGTCGCTACATAAGAGAAAAGTCCGTCCGATTCTCTCGGGACGGACTTATGGAGCCTTTCCAAATCGTGGCAAAATATACGGCATTGAGGAGTGAGTATCAAGAATAGGTGAGGTGGCAGCCACGCTATTGCGGTGGTGAAGGGCAACGAATGGAGAGATGTGAATGCAAAGCTGTTCAAGCCAAAACACCCCCGCCCAACCGTCTCGGGCCAGGCGGGATTTGAATGGCGGGAGTTCGCCTTCGTGATTAGCTTGCAGTGCGATTTACTTCGACAACACAAGCTTTCGTGTGCTTGAGTGTTTCAGCGCCCCGACAGCATCCCTTGCGATGAAACGTGCAAGGTAAACGCCACTTGACGCGCCGGACGAATTCCATGTAACGGAGTACGTGCCTGCCTCATGGCGACCGTTCACAAGATCGGCAACTTTTCTCCCAAGGATGTCATAGATAGCGAGTGACACCTCCGATTCCTCAGGAATGTCAAACCGAAACTGCGTGGATGGATTAAACGGATTGGGGTAGCTCTGTTCCAGTTCAAATTGGGCTGGCAGCACATTCCCAACAAAGGGCTTGTGCGGAGGATTAATAGTCAAATCGCATCGAATCGGAGGCACCTCGGTGTAGGTGGAAAGTCTCAACTGGGTGTCCTTGGCGCGCATCCGATACTGGAGGCTGTCACTTCCTCTCGTTGGCCCGAGAGTGATGCCGTCGTCGATGAATTCCGTTGTCGATCCGGGGACGCTTGCGATTTCCGTCCATGAGGTCCAATTGCCAGGAAGTTCTCGCAAACGCCGTTCGATCATGTAGTATCCACCAGGGTTTACATCAGGTTCAACGTTTGCTGTCCATGTAAGCTTCGGATAGGAACTCCCACCGCCAATACTGTGATACGTGAACTTCATGTTCTGAGGTTTGGAAGGTGGCGCATCAATCGGAGTGTCGTAAAACCGGACTGTAATAGTGCTTCCCAGTTGGGTCTTCGCTTCCATCGCAAAGGAGGTGTCAAGTTGGTTTGTCCATGTACCAGTAGCCGGACTGCTCCAACGAGAATATATGGATGAAAAGGTTGTATTGAATGCACCGTAAAACTCGTCTCCCCTAAAGAAACCGCCACAATGCAAGATATTGTTGACGTCTTTGAACACATGCATCCAGTCGAAATATGGCGGCGCAGTTATCGGTAGTTGATCTCGATAACTAAGACCAGTTATACGATTGACAGATGACTTTGCAAATACAGGCAAACTCTGAGAGAGACACTGAGTGCTATAACTTGGGTTATCCCATGTCCAGAATCCATCCGATGGACGGCTCCGGAGCCGGGCAGTATTGTTGTAGACACCGCGTTGGTGTAAAATCCAGATTCCTTTATCGTCTGGGTTAGTTGTTGCGTCATCATA
>DASWHW010000207.1:0-24909 GCA_036397975.1 Bacteroidota bacterium | reverse complement strand
GTTGTCTCCGAGCAAGAAACCGTCGCGGTTCGAACGGTGATCGCTTATCTTGAGACCGAGGGCGGAGCAGTTACTTCTCCATCGGCAAGTGCGGAGAAAAAGAAGGTCGCTCCTCAGCAACAAAAGGAAACACCGGCGCCGTCCGCTACAAAGGCAGCCCGGGTGGAAGTCGTAATGCCGCAAATGGGGGAGAGCATTGCTGAAGGCACTATCGTCAAATGGCATAAGAAGGTGGGTGATAAAGTGAAGAAAGACGAAACCCTGCTGGAGATCAGCACGGACAAAGTGGATTCTGAGATCCCATCTCCAGCCGGCGGAGTTCTCTCTGAGATTCTGGTTCAGGAACAGCAAACGGTTGCCATTCGAACTGTGATTGCATATCTCACTGCCGAAGGAGGATCGGGCGCGCCTGCACTTGCTTCTGATCCGAAACAAGCGTCTCCTCCTCCAATCACTCAGGTTGCAAAACCTACCCTGATAACAACAGCTGTCACACAGCAGCAGATGGAAAAGCCTGTCTCCGGTCGGTTCTATTCGCCCCTTGTTCTTACCATTGCGAGAACGGAAGGTGTTGGGATGGAGGAACTCGAAAGGATTCCTGGTTCTGGTGAAAACGGGCGGGTTACGAAAAAGGATATGCTCGGCTACGTTGAAGCAAGGAAAGCCGGGACAATCGATTCTGGATCGTCTATGGCAGCGAGCCCTCCGAAGGCCACATCAACTGGAATTATTGCGAAGCCAGTGGAAGTTCCCGAGTTGCGACAGCGCTATCCGGCACCTCAACACGACATCCTGCAGATGACCAACGTGCTTCAAAAGATGGCCTCCCATATGGTGAAGAGCATACAGACCTCACCCCATGTTGCCGCCATTCATGAGGTGGATATGACGATGGTCGCGAGGCATCGCACGGCACATGCAGCCGAGTTTGAGAAGAGGGAAGGGTTCAAGTTGACGTTCATGCCTTATATCGTTGATGGCGTGATGCGGGCCATAAAGAAGTTTCCTCTGGTAAACTGCTCCATCGAAGGGGATAAGATCATCAAGAAGAATTTCATCAATATCGGCATCGCCGTCGCCGCGGAGAATGGATTGATCGTGCCAGTGATCAGGAACGCGGATGAAAGGAACTTCCTGGGTCTTGCCCGGGCAGTGAACGATCTGGCAGTACGAACGCGCACCAAGAAACTAACACCGGATGATATTCAGGGTGGGACGTTTACCATCTCGAACTACGGCGTCTTCGGTACACTGGTCGGCACTCCAATCATTAATCAGCCGCAGGTTGCTATTCTCGGCACCGGCGCAATCAAGAAACAGGTAGCAGTGATGAATGATGCAATTGCGATTCGGTCGAAAGCATTCTTCACTCTCTCATTCGACCACCGTATCATTGACGGTGCGCTGGCAGGTACATTTATGGAAGAAGTAGTCCGGTATCTCGAAAACTTCAATCTGTCAACAAAGGTCTAATGTGGAATTAATCCAGGAAATACCTGCATACGAACCGGCCCGTCGTAGGCCTGAATGGCTGAGAGTCCGTGTGCCGGGAGGAGAGAACTTCGCTCGCCTCAACTCCCTGATGCGCAATCACCAGTTGCATACGGTTTGTGAGGAAGCGCGTTGTCCGAACATGGCAGAATGCTGGAACTCCGGCACCGCAACGTTCATGATCCTTGGAGATACTTGTACTCGTTCCTGTGGATTTTGCGCGGTCAAGACCGGCAGACCTGTGACTCTCGATCTGAATGAACCGTACAGAGTTGCAGATGCGATCAGAATCATGGGGGTTCGGCATGCTGTGATAACCTCCGTGAATCGTGATGAGCTTCCCGACGGCGGGGCAACAATTTTTGGAGAAACGATTCGGCAAGCGCGTCTTGTGAACCCTGAAATAACTATTGAAGTGCTCATACCGGATTTCCGCGGTGTTGCCTGGGCGCTTGACTTGATTATTGATACAAAGCCTGACATTCTCAACCACAATACAGAAACCGTCCCCCGTCTCTACAAGATTGTTCGGCCGCAGGCAAAGTATGAACGTTCCCTGGAACTTCTCAAATGCGCCAAGGAGAAAGGAATGGTCACGAAAAGCGGTTTGATGTTGGGTCTTGGTGAGAAGATGGACGAGGTCGCAAGCGTTATGAGCGATCTTCGAAAGGTGGGGTGCGATATCCTCACGCTCGGTCAATACCTTCAACCATCAAAGGATCACCTGCCGGTGGATCGGTATGTTCACCCCGATGAATTCCTGGCGTTGAAGGAACGAGGGATGGAATTAGGATTCGAGCACGTTGAATCAGGTCCCTTGGTGAGAAGTTCGTACCACTCTGGAGACCACGTCAGTAAGCCGCGTGTCGGCAAGTAGACTGCCCTGACGAATAGACCGCCACGCAAAAAGGCCGATTCGAAACTCGCACAGCATGAAGCCATTGCTTTTTGATTGACTCTCTCCTGTCCATTTCGTATAATAAACGGCTTTTCCTCAGTCTCAAAGCACATTTCATCGATTATTCAGGTTTTTCAGGGAGTTTTACATTGGAGAAGACAACCCGGTTTTTTCGACAGTCGGATGTTACACAAAAATGGCATGTTGTTGATGCTTCCGGCAAGACCCTTGGGCGGGTTGCGACTGAAGTCGCAAGACTCATTCGCGGCAAACACAAACCAGAGTTCACTCCCAACGCGGATCTTGGAGATTTCGTCGTTGTCGTGAATGCAGAGAAAGTAAAGCTCACGGGGAAGCGGGCTGAGTTGAAGCAATACTTTCATTACACCGGCTATCCGGGAGGAGCGATTTTTGACCGCTTCCAGGATGTTGTGAAGAAGAATCCGGGACGCGTGTTCGAGCATGCAGTCAAAGGAATGCTGCCGCACAATAAGCTCGGCCGACAGATGATCAAGAAACTGAAAGTTTATGCAGGTACAGAACACCCGCATGCAGCACAACAGCCGGCTGCGTACGAAATCAAGAATTAATCAGTAGGAGTTGGAAACACGAATGCACGCGCACACCACCACCGCTGTCGGAAGACGAAAAACGTCCGTTGCCAGGGTGATTCTGAAACCAGGTTCTGGTTCCATCACCGTCAACAAGAAACCTCTTGATGAGTATTTTCGGCTCGAGACTCTTCGGAATGACGTTGCAAGACCATTTGAGGTAACGCAAACTTCCGGAAAGTACGATGTCCGCGTCAATGTTGAGGGCGGAGGAGCATCCGGACAGGCGGGAGCGATTCGCTTAAGTATCGCGCGGGCTCTCCTCGAGATCAACGACGAACATCGGGCGCCATTGCGAACCGCGGGAATGTTGACGCGCGATCCCAGGATGGTCGAACGAAAGAAATACGGGCAGAAGAAAGCCCGCAAGAGATTCCAGTTCTCCAAGCGTTAAGCTTGCTGGAATGACGGACGCCCTTGCGTCCGTCGGTAGTAAATAAGCATACCTTCGGATCAAAAGGGGTTGTGTCCTTTACCAAGGATCCCCGGATGAGTTGATGAAGGTAGAAGAATAACAACAACATACGAGGAACACATGCCACGCGTTGAAGTCGCTCAACTTCTTGCCGCCGGATGTCATTTCGGCCATCTCACCCGCCGCTGGAATCCCAAAATGCGCCCCTATATTTTCATGGAGCGAAATGGGATTCATATTATTGATTTGATGAAAGCCCAACAGCTTCTTGAAGAAGCGGCCAATGCCCTCGGCAATATTGTCGCCGAAGGAAAGAAGATTCTTTTTGTCGGTACCAAAAAGCAGGCGAAAGAAGCTATTCGAGATGTTGCCAATCGGACTGGTCAGTTTTATGTGAGCGAACGTTGGCTCGGTGGTACGCTCACAAACTTCAGCACCATCCGCAAGAGCGTGAAACGGTTGACAAACATTGAGAAGATGGAATCCGATGGGACATTCGAAAAGATCACCAAGAAGGAAGGGTTGTTCCTTCTCCGGGAGAAGGAGAAGCTGAACAATGTTCTCTCGGGCGTTGTTGACATGACGCGTCTACCGGGTGCATTGTTCGTCATTGATGTAAAGAAGGAGTCGATTGCAGTGAAGGAGGCAAATCGACTTGGTATCCCCGTCTTTGCAATCGTCGATACTAACTGTGATCCCGATCTTGTCGAATACGTCGTTCCTGGAAACGATGATGCAATTAAATCGATACAGATACTGATGGAACAAATAGCACAAGGAGTCGAAGAAGGAAAGCAGCGGGCTGCAGCTCACCAAATGGAACAGGCCGCCGAGGCAGACTCCAGGCACAAAGATGCCGTCCCGCAAGGGTTGTCCGCGTAACACTCAGATCATATTCAACAAACGAGAACAATGACAATAACAAGCGACATGATAAAACAGCTTCGGGAGAAGACCGGTGCTGGAATGATGGACTGTAAACGAGCTCTCGAAGCGGTAAACGGAGATATTAACGCAGCGATCGAACATCTTCGCAAAAAAGGTGCCGCGGTCAGTCAAAAACGTGCTGACCGCTCTGCAAAAGAAGGCGTTATCATTACGCAGGTAAATGCCGAAGGGACCCGGGGAGTAATTGTTGAGATCAATTGCGAGACAGATTTCGTGGGAAAGAGTGATGATTTTGTGGGGTTTGGAAAGGCGGTGGCAGAGGTCATTTCTCAGCATACACCATCGTCGGTTGACGAAATTCTCGGATTGACGACACAGAAAGGGAAGAAGGTCTCCGATCTGATGAACGACCTTCTTTCAAAGGTCTCCGAAAAAGTTGAAATACGACGCTTTAATGTGTTGGATACAAAAGACGGACGGATCAGTGCATATACCCATCTTGGGAACAAGATTGGCGTATTGATCGAGCTAGCCGGTTCGTCGGACTCCGTGCAGGCAGGGCGAGACGCTGCGATGCAGATCGCAGCAATGAATCCCCTGGTCATCAACCGCAACGAGGTCGATAAAGCGACCGTTGATCGAGAATTGGAAATCTACCGGACGCAGGCAAAGAACGAGGGAAAACCCGAGCAGGTTGTCGAAAAGATAGCAAGCGGGAAGCTGGAAAAATACTATCAAGAAGTGGTTCTCTTGGAGCAGACCTTTATCAAGGATTCCGGAAAGACTATGAAGGAGTACCTCACCGAGTCAAGCGCAAGCGCGCCGCTTCAGGTGCGGCGTTTCACCCGATTTCATCTTGGCGAAGAAACCAAATAGAGAGAAACCTCAATGTCCCCGCAAGGGGCATTGTCATGTTATGCCCGAGGTACTGAATGAGCAAACCCAAGTATAACCGCATACTTCTGAAGTTGAGCGGCGAAGCACTCATGGGCGATCTGGAGTATGGAATTGATCCCGCCATCCTCAAGAAGTATGCTCTGGAAATTAAGAGCGTCGTCGAATTGGGAGTGCAAATTGGCATTGTGATTGGCGGAGGGAACATCTTCCGCGGCGTGTCGAATTCCACAAGCAACATCGACAAGGTAACCGGTGACCACATGGGAATGTTGGCCACTCTCATCAACGCGCTCGCCCTGCAAAGCGCTCTCGAACATGAAGGCTTGATCACCAGACTCGTTTCCGCGATTCGCATGGAAGTAATTGCAGAACCGTTCATCCGCCGAAGAGCGGTACGACATCTCGAAAAAGAGAGGGTGGTAATTTTCGGCGCCGGGACAGGGAATCCGTATTTCACCACAGACACCGCAGCGGCGCTTCGTGCCGTGGAAATTGAGGCCGACGTGATTATCAAAGGAACTCGAGTGGAAGGTGTCTATGACGCTGATCCTGAGAACAATCCCGCGGCGAGCATGTATCCTGAAATCTCCTACCTCGATGTTCTCAAAAGAGACCTTAAGGTCATGGACATGACGGCAATAACCCTCTGCCGTGAAAACAAACTGCCGATTCTTGTGTTCAATATGAACACCCCCGGCAATCTAAAACGTCTCATTCTCGGCGACAAGATCGGAACACGCGTGCGCGAGCAGTCAGCGCCGACTGGGAAAAACTCATAATGACTCTCGTAATTTGAACAGGAGTGCACTATGGTAAAGAAGTTGATGCTCGATGCTGATGATCGGATGCAAAAAGCTGTTGATGTAGTCCGGCAAGAGCTTGTGAAGATACGGACAGGAAAGGCAACCACAACATTGTTGGATGGAATCAAGGTCGATTATTACGGTACCATGACACCTTTAGCCCATCTGGGGAACTTGGGTGTTGCGGATCTTCATACTTTATCGGTTCAACCGTATGACAAGTCCATGCTGGATCACGTCATGAAGGCGATTCAAACAGCGAATATTGGATTGAATCCTTTGAAGGATGGCGATCTGGTTCGTATTCCGATTCCACCGTTGAACGAAGAACGGCGTCGCGAGTTGGTGAAACTCACCAAGAAGTTTGGGGAGGATGGAAAAATCGCCATCCGGAATGTGCGAAGGGATACGATCGAGCACCTGAAAAAGTCGGAAAAAGCCGAACATTTCTCCGAGGATGAACGCAAGAGGGCAGAGGGGGAAACTCAAAAAATGACTGATAAATATGTGAAAGATATCGACTCACTCCTCGCGAAAAAAGAGGAAGAGATCATGGAGGTGTAGTCAAAAATCACCCCGAGTATATCCAGGCCGGCCTTTGCCGGCCTTTTTTTTGCCGAAACAACTGGAAAAGATTCACGTAGTAGGAGAAGACGAAACATCATTGGAAAGGAGTCCACCATGCAGTCAGGGAGACGATTGTACAAATCAAAATCGGAAAAAATGATCGATGGGGTTTGCGGCGGGGTGGCTTTGTACTTTGGGTTGGATCCGACATTGGTCCGCATTGTGTGGGTGTTGCTCATCTTTATGGGTGGAGTCGGTATCGTCCTGTATCTCGCCGGGATGATCTTAATGCCCACCGAACCGGCTGGCGCACCATCTCAAAAAACTTCTGTTTCCGAGAATTCGGCGAAGAAAGTGTTTGGTGGATTGCTGATTGTTGTTGGGGCTCTCTGGATACTCCATAATTTGGGGATTCATTTCTGGGGATTCTGGTGGGGGATTTCCTGGGAAACTGTCCTTGCGTTATTGCTGATAGGTTTTGGCCTTATGTTCCTCTTCGAGAAGAGGAACTCTTCACCGTCCACGAAGGAAGAATCAAGCGACGAAGTGCATGGCCATGCCTCTGCTGACGAGAATTCTCCACGCGATCAAACAATGGCGAATGAAAAAACGAAAGATCGCTTGATGCGATCAAGAACGGATAACAAGATTCTTGGTGTGTGTGGAGGGATTGCTGCGTACGCGGGAATTGACTCTACACTAGTTCGACTCCTGTTTGTGCTCGGAGCTTTCGCTTCTTTTGGGCTGTTTTTTCTTGGATATATTGTTCTTGGAATCGTGGTGCCCAAAGAACCGTCACCCGCGATCGAAAATCCGATAGTCCAACCCGCGTGAGATCATGAGCGAACAATCACGCAAAATTTCCTGGCTGGGAGTCGCACTCATTGCTATTGGGTGTACGATATTGCTTGGGAAGATGCAGGTGTTTGACTTTCACTGGACGGTATTTCTGTATCTTTTGATGGGGACGTTCGGCATTGCAAAATTAAGTCGAGGATTTGTCCGACGAAGAAAAGGGAGTATCTTTGTCGGTGCATTCTTATTCCTTTCGGGCATTCTTGGCCTTCTGGTTGAATTTGACTTTGTTGTCTCCTCTTCGCGCATAGTTGTTCCCTCGACCTTCCTTATCGTGGGATTAGCATTCCTCTTCAGCTATAGCATTGCGTTGAGAAATTTTGTCCATTTGAAGTTCGGACTTTTCTTTGTGGCTCTTGGTGGATCTTTTCTTCTTGCGGAGCTCTCATACCTCGATCGGTGGGATGTACGCCATGCAGTACGTGAATACTGGCCTTTGCTTTTGATTGCTCTTGGTGTTTCTGTCTTGCTCTCCAACCAAAAACAAAAACAGCCTGTCGCATAGACAGGCTGCCAAACTCAACCATTCTTATTATACCCCACCTTAATCGCTGAAGAGTCCTTCCCCACATTTTGACTTCTCCTCATTGTATCGTGTGAGAACCGGTCGCTGGAGTATGAAAATTGCGTTACACCAAAGCGATCGTCTACTTGAATCGGGAACTCTGATGGATCGGAACCTCTAGTTGTATGGGCAGGGCATTTGGAAGGTAACTGCATTCTCAATGCAGATTTTACAGAAGAGACTTTTTGTGTGCGGAAAGATTTATTGAACTAGGTGCTTAGTGGGCCTCAAGCCAGTTCGATCCTATGCCTATCTCCACAACCGTCGGGACACTCAGCTCGACTGCACTCCGCATGGCGGATCCTGCGAGGCTTTTCATAACCTCAGCTTCAGATTTGAGGACTTCAAAAACAAGTTCGTCGTGCACTTGCAGCAACATTCGTGATCGGAGGTGTTGTTCCCGCATCTCTTTATCGATCTTGATCATCGCTAACTTGATCATGTCGGCCGCCGTTCCCTGGATGGGCATATTGATGGCTTGTCGTTCGGCGTTACCCCGAATGTTCCGATTCCGGCTGTGAAGCTCAGGCAGGTATCTCCTTCTGCCAAGCAGGGTACTCACATATCCTTGTCGTTTTGCGTTGACAATAGTCTCATCGATGTATCGACGAACTCCGGGGAATCGTTCGAAATACCGATGAATTACTTCCCTCGCTTCTGCATGAGATATTTCCAGTCTGGTTGCGAGACCGAAGGGACCGATTCCGTACATGATGCCGAAGTTTACCTCTTTGGCTTTTCGGCGCATGTCGCGCGTTATCTCCGATGCCGCCACCCCGAAGATCTTCGCGGCGGTAGTCGTATGGATATCCTCTTCATTGCGAAATGCATCGGTGAGTCCTTCATCACGGCAGATATGAGCCATCACCCTTAGTTCGATTTGAGAATAGTCTGCAGAGAGGAGGAGGAGATCCTTGGCTCCAGGAACAAACGCCTTGCGAATGGCACTACCGAGGTCCGTCCTGATGGGGATATTCTGAAGGTTTGGATCGCTCGATGAAAGACGACCGGTTGCAGCAACCGTTTGGTTGAACGATGTGTGGAGGCGGTTTGTGCGTGGATGAACGAGCTGCGGTAAGGCATCAATGTAGGTGGATTTCAATTTTGTGTATTGACGATACTCCAATAGTTTGTCAATGATTGGGTGATGATGACGAAGTGCGTCGAGGACGCCGGCATCCGTGGAGAAGCCCGTCTTTGTTTTCCGAACGGTCGGCAACTCAAGTTTCTTGAAGAGGATATCGCCCAACTGTTGAGTTGAATTGATATTGAAGACCTCTCCAGCATCCTCATAAATCCCCTTGATGAGGTCATCGAGTTTTCCAGCAAGCGATTCAGACATTGTTTTCAAATAGGGAATGTCCAGACTAATACCGCTAGCCTCCATGCGTCCAAGAACTTCTATCAAAGGAAACTCAATCGTTTGGCAGAGTTCAAGCAATGCCATTGACGAGAGTTTTTCCATTTGCGTCTGGTAAACCCGCATGGTGATGTCAGAGACTTCGCAGGAGTATTCGCTCATCTCTTGAAGAGTTATCTCGGTAATGTCCTTTTGGGACTTCCCTCTCCCGATGAGGTCTTCCAATGAGATCGTCGTATAGTGGAGAAACTCCGAGGCAAGGGCGGCAAGACTGTGCTGTCCATCTGCGCGCAGAACATATGCAGCGATCATTGTGTCGAACCAAACGCCACGAACCTCAACACCCCGTTGCTGGAAAACGATGATACCCTGCTTAATGTTATGGCCAATCTTTCGAATGTCCTTGTTTTCGAGTATTGGCTTGAAAGTCGATAATACCGTCGACTCGGGAATACCACTCGTTGTCTGATTCGGTTCTCCAGTGTCCGTCTGAAATAATTCCGGAGTAGTGACATGATCCTCCAGTTCGTTAACCACAGGGACATAGACGGCCTCTCCAGCGGAGAGGCAGAAGGAGAGCCCAATCAATTCTGCTCGCATCGGGTCTTTAGCCGATATCTCGCAATCAAACGCAAACTCCTTTGATCCCGACAAACGTGCGAATAGCTCTTTCAGTTCTTTTTCCGTGGTGATGGTCTGATATTGATGGGGGGCGGTTTTTGCACTCTGAGGTTCTGCAGATGGTTTTGGGCTGGGTGTTGGCCTGTCATCGAAGGGCTCGGTGTTTCTGAGTCGATCCAGGAGTGATTTGAATTCTAAGTCTGCGAAGAGCCGCATCAATGCCTTCGAGTCGCGCTTCTCTGCTCCAAGCTGGTGAAAATCGAGTTCAAGCGGAACTTCCGTGTCAATGGTGACAAGGGTTTTCGAGAGGAACGCCATCTCTTTGTTCGTGTTGAGTTTTTCCTTCAATCCTCTTTGCGGAATCTCATCAATATGGTTGTAGAGTTCCTCGATACTGCCATACTTCTGAATCAACGGGATCGCTGTTTTTTCACCGACGCCCTTCACGCCGGGGACGTTGTCGGAAGAGTCTCCAATCAGGGCGAGAACATCGATAACCTGGTGCGGCGGGACGCCGAATTTTTCTTGTACCTCCTTTTCGGTCACAATCTCCACCTCGCCCGCACTCCGCCCCGGGCGGAACATTTTGACAAGGGGTGATACTAGCTGCATGAAGTCCTTGTCGCCGGTAACGAGAAAGGATAGAACGTTCTGTTTTTCTGCTTGACGAGCAAGCGTTCCGATGACGTCATCGGCCTCGAACCCGGGAACTTCCACCAAAGGAACATTGAATGCGCGAACAACCTCTTTCAGCCTGGGGAGAGATGAATACATATCCTCCGGCATTTTCTCTCGCGTGGCCTTGTAGTCTGCGAACATTTTGTGCCGAAACGTTGGCTCTTTCGTATCGAACACCACCGCGATGTGTTCAGGTTTCTCATCTTCAAGGATCTTCATGAGAAATGTGACAAAGCCATAAATTGCGCTGGTATTTTCACCCTTGCTATTGATGAGCGGTCGCGAAATGAAGGCGAAATAGGCGCGGTAAGCCAGTGCCATACCGTCAAGAAGGAAGAGCCTTTCTGGAGTCATAGAAGCGTTGTCATTTTTCTGGGATTGGTTGACGCAAAGATGTTCTCCTTCGCTGTGATCGGAGTGAGTTCATAAGGCCTTTTCAGTTTTGGAAGGTGGATTGCTGCTGGACGACTCCTCGAGGAACCGCCATAGCAGTAGACTCATCAACAACAGCATTCCGCTGTTTACAAGAAAAGAAGTTTGAATTCCGAAATGCGCGGCGACATATCCTCCGATAATGGGTCCCAGCATATTGCCGAAGAGTGTTAGACTGGACCCAATCGCCATCATTCCGCCGCGTCGATCGGCTGGCGCAAACAGGCTCACCAGTGAATACAGAGTCGGCAGGACTCCCCCTCGGACAAATCCAAGAATCGCCCGGAGCGCTCCCAGCTGGACCAAATCTGTAACGATAATATGCCCCGCGTAGACAATGCCCGTTGCTGCCAATGCGATTGTAAGGTTCCTCTTATATCCGAGGCGATCATTACGCTTTCCCCACCAGGGGGCAGAGATTACCATGAAGAGTCCCGCAATGGAAAAAATTCCTCCAGTGACTGTTGACAGATAAGCGCTGCCGGTTTGAAATTCTTCTATGAAGAGTGCAAATATCGGCTCAATCATCAACACGGACATCTGTCCAACGATCAACGTCAATCCGACGAGACGTAGTCTGCGATCGGAGAACATCAGGACATAGTTTTGTCGAACCGTGTACGGTCGGGCTCCACGGGAAGGATGGGAAAGCTCTTTGACATGGTAGAACACGACAGTGCTTCCCACAAAACAGAGTGAAGCGGTGATAAAGAATATTTCTCTGTACCCGATTAGATCTGCTAACAGTCCGCCAACAAACGGACCCATCACCATTCCTCCCGCAGTTGCCGATTGGAGCATACCAAGCGCGTATCCAATCCTGTCCTTGGGAGTGTTCGTGGAAACAAGTGCGAGAGAAGAGGCAATAAACCCGCTGATCGCCCCCTGCACAATCCGGAAAAGAACCACCTGCAGAGGGGATTGGGAAAGACCGATGAGCAACTGCGATAAGCCCAAGCCGACCAGAGCGCGAATAACCATCGGCTTTCTTCCGTACCGATCACCAAATGC
The DNA here is from genome assembly GCA_036397975.1 of Bacteroidota bacterium. Lineage (GTDB taxonomy): Bacteria > Bacteroidota > Ignavibacteria > UBA10030 > UBA6906 > SZUA-287. The sequence goes on along the minus strand of DASWHW010000207.1, from coordinate 12,817 downwards.
TCCCCAAATAGGAGTTGCGATGAATGCTGAGAAGAATGTCCCCGAAAAAGCCACTCCGCTCCATTGGGCGAGAGATGCGTCATCAGTGACGCCAAGTTGTCTAATAAAGAAAGGGAGAAAAGGTACAACGAGGTTCATCCCTAACATTGCAAGGAATTGGGTTCCCCACAGAATGAAGAGATTCTTACGCCATAATTCCATCTATTGCCGTTTCTTCTCCGTTTCGGCAAGCCACGTGCGGTAGTGGTTGAGTAAGGGTTTTCGGTAGGATACTTCCGATTGAGTGCGGGTCTTGATGTAGAATTCTTTTGTCTCGGCCGGCCAAAAAACTATCGGCATCCAATCGCGGCCAAATGTTCCATCTGTCTCAACGAGCTGTTCTGACGAAAGTGGGTTCCCCGCAAAGTACATAATTGGACTCTCATCATCATATCGAAACAACCGGACAGCGGCAAGACTGTCGAACGTGAAGGCAATCTCCCCGATGAGCATTCCGTTTTCCTCAAAGAGACGTTTCTTGATATTCTGAATTCCCGCGAAGTCTTTCTCCGGACTTCCTCCTTCAAGGTACGAGGCAATCAGGTCCTGGAAGTCCTGGTGCGAGATGTCAACGGTGTCATCCGATTCAGACATGATGTTGAGGAACCGGATGGTCGCCTCCCCGGACCGATCGCTTTTCAGCTTGATCCGATATTCACGGCCTTCGACAGTAAGACATGCAGAAAAAAGAAAACCGGATATGGCAAGAAAAAGGAATGCGTGCAGGAATTGTTTCATTACTTGGGTCGCTTGTAGTGAACTCGGGTGCAGGCAATATACCAAATGGGTCAAGGAAATGCAAAAACGATGTCGGTTCTTGCTTGTCAAAATCATTAGCGCTATCTTTTTCAACAAATCGACACCCAACCCCTAGAGCATTCATCGTCCAATGTGAAAATTCTTTTTACTTCAACCCTCATCACGCCATTTATTCAAGAAGATCTCAACTTCCTCCAGAAGCATTTCAAGACACGGTACCTTCGGACGACGGGCCTCAGTACGATCTTCTTGATGAAGCTCGAACTGTTGAGATCGTCACTTTCCTTTACTTGGTTCGCATCGGTGTATGCGGGGATACTGGTTTTTCTCGGCCGAATGTTTCGTCGTCCATCAGTCGTCGTTGTCGGTGGCGTTGATGTTGCGAACCGTCCGGATGCAGGCTATGGTATCTGGGTAAATCCGTGGAAGAGATATTTCGCTCGCTACGCGCTCCGGTATGCGTCGAAGGTTCTTGTGGTTGATCCGTTCCTTGCGGAGGAGGCAATAAAAAGGGCTCAGTACGACGGTGCGAATATCGAATGCGTTCCCACCGGTTATGATAGTGAACGCTGGAAGGCGACGGGGAACAAACAGAAGACTGTTGTGACTGTCGCTGCATGTCTCACACGGGAACGATTAAAGGTGAAGGGAGTTGATTTTCTTTTTGAGGTGGCGAATGAACTGCCGGAGATTGAGTTCACACTCATCGGTGTGGCGAGAGATCTCATCCAGGGCGATATCCCTAAGAACGTCCGAATAGTTGGTCTTGTCCCTCAGGACCAGTTATTGGGATACTTCCAACAAGCGAAAGTATACTGCCAGCCCTCGATGGTGGAGGGACTCCCAAATGCGGTCTGTGAAGCGATGCTTTGCGAGTGCATTCCGGTTGCCACCGACGTCGGCGGCACGAAAAGAGCAGTTGGAAGCAGCGGTTTTCTTGTCGAGTACAGGGAGCGACGAAAAATGAAGGAGGCCTTGGTGAAGGCTCTCGATTCACCTTTGACACTTGGTGCGTCAGCCCGCCAGCATGTGGCGCAACAGTTTCCTTTGTCGAAACGACATGAGTCTTTGCTCCGCGTCATTCAAGAGGTTCTTCGGTGAAGAGACCAGCGAAGAACCTTTTCGCCTTCTTTGCGGGCGAGGTCGGCGGACGATTAATTGGGTTTGCAATTTCGGTTTACCTCGCACGTATCGTGGAAGTCTCTGCATTTGGTATTTTGAACATCGGATTTGCGGTTCTCGCGTACCTTGCGATGGTGAGCAGTCCGGGTATTCAACTCCTTGAAACGAGAAATGTGGCGGCCAGCGATCGCGTTGATCTGTCGAGAGTAGGGTCGATCCTTTCCCTGCGTCTTTTCCTTTCCGGTGTACTTTTGGTATGGGTTGCCGTGGGGGCATTTCTCTTCATCAATAATGCCGAGACGAGAGACGTGGTTATCCTCGTGACGTGCGCTCTCTTTCCAATGAGTTTCCTTCTTGACTGGTTCTTCCAGGGGCGGGAGGATTTTGCCACAGTAAGCTACTCCAAAGTAGTTAACTCGCTTGGGTATGGCGTCATGGTGGTCTTGCTTGTTCATTCCCACACTGATGTTCGGATGGCTGCATTATCGTTTGTTGTGGGAAGCAGCGCTGCTGCTTTTTTTCTTTTCATGAAGTTTAGACGATCACACGGTCGGTTGGATCTTGGGGTACGATTCGCTTCATGGAAAAACATCCTTGCGGAGAACTTTCACGTGGGCGTGGTGATATTTCTTGCCCAAAGTGTGCAGAGCTTCCCGCCACTGCTGATCGGTATCGTCTATTCATCAGCGGAGACCGGACTGTACAGCGCTGCGATGAAACTGATACTTCTTTCGTTACTTCTTGATCGCGGCTTGAACGCATTGCTCCTCCCTGCAATGTCAAGATATTTTTCCAGAGGGAGAGACGAGATAAAAAGATTATTTGCGGTTGCTCTTCGATCATTGCTCATGATAATCCTGCCAGCAGCAATCGTTGGATTTGCGGTTTCATCAATGATCGTTGTGATACTCTTTGGTGAGTCCTATAGGCGTGCGATTCCGGTAGTGCAGGTGCTGCTGGCGTACGGCGCTCTCACACTCGTCAACACACTCTTCATGACCACACTCATTGGCGCCAAACGGGAGAAGGAATACACACGGGCGATGATCCCGGGGACGCTTGCCGGCGTTGTCGCCGTAGTGATCTTTACCTTTCTTGCGGGAATCGTGGGCGCGGCGTGGGGTGTCGTGGTCGGAGAGTTCGTAACAGTTGTCCTCATGGGGATCAAGACCCACCGCATGCTTGAATGGTCTGCGATGCGCTCGCTAGGACCTCCGCTGATTGCTGCTTTGGCAATGTCTGTCGCTCTCCTCCTGGCGGGCGGTATGGAGTTGCCAAGCCAGATTGGAATTTCTATCCTTACTTATTTGATACTCCTTGTGTCTCTCCGGGGGATACGGAAGGATGACATCTTGTACTTGAAGGAAAAACTGGTGTGAAGATCAAAGCAGGACTTCTCAAAACGACGGCGATGTGGGAAGAACTCCTCACCCAGGAGGGAGTCCCCTTTGATATGATAAAAAGTGGAGACGCGCCGACGATTGAGGAATATAGTGTCGTGATCATTAATCGGAGGATGACTTCTGATGAGAACGCGGGTGTGAGCGATTACCTCCGTCATGGCGGTGCAATTCTTGCCCGCGCGGACTACACCGAGGGGCTGGGAGGAATGAACGCGAGGGAGAACAACATCGAATACGTTTTTGGCGACCGTATCTTTCCGATTGATCTGACGGATATCGGCAGTGAGGGGTTCGTTTGTTCTGAGGCGAACTGTCTCCGAACCGAAGAGAATGCACCTTCAGCCTTCGCGGGGGTTTTCTGCGGAGGTTATTCGTTTCTGCTTCCTTTCGATATTGCCGAGCTCACGGAGGACTGTCGAGCCGGAGAAAAGACATTTTATGCTCACCGCGAACGACTGCCTTCTGAACGAGTTTCTGTCGTGAGCAAAGGAAACGTGCGGCTTCTTCTCCACTATGGCCTCGAGCATCTCCATCATGTTCGGAACATCCCGTATGCTCATCTTTCCTACCACCCCGATGATCAGTCAACCGTCTTTGCATTTCGTATCGACTCGGATGGGGCTTCCCCGGAGGAGGTCACTGAGTTGTACTCTCTTGGTCGGGAATTTGCAATTCCAATGTCATGGTACCTCGATGTGAAAAGTCACGAGCAATGGCTGACAAGATTTGTCGAAATGGAAGGTCAGGAGATCGGCGTTCACTGTTACGAACATCGTACGTTTCATGAATCCGAGCAGATTAAGAAGAACGTGGAACATGCCGTATCATTGCTCGAGGAAATAGGTATTCGTCGTTCCGGGTTTTCAGCGCCGTATGGTGTCTGGAGTCCGACTCTTGCACAAGTGCTTGATGAATTGGGATTCGAGTACTCCTCCGAATTCTCCTACGCTTATGATACGCTTCCGCTACGACCGTCATTTCAGGGAAAAAGATTTGAGACTTTACAAATTCCGATACATCCAATCTGCATCGGCAGCCTGCTAAGGGTAGGGTATTCTTCTCTGGACCAAAAACGCTATTTTGCATCGATCGTTCGGTGGAAACGGCAACGAGCAGAGCCTTTGTTGTTCTACCATCATCCATCTCACAAGAAATTGGATGTGGTGCGTGATTTGTTTGAAACGATGAGGAATGGTAACGTTCGATGTATCTCGTTCGGTGAGTATGCCGCGTGGTGGAAAAGGCGAAGCCTAGTGCGCATGAGTATTGAAGTTATGGATGGCAACATCGAGGTTCAATCGATGGACGCGCCACCCGAAGATCTTCGATTGAGAGTGACGAGGGAAAACAAGACGGAGGCACTTGCTCCTTTGACTGGCACACTGCCACTGCAATCGCTTCAGTGGACTCCAATGCCATCTGCTCCTGCACTTCCTAGTGATTTCCGTCGGATAACGGAATTCGACTTACGTCAATCCATTGGCAAGTTGTTTACGCGACTTCAGCGAGATTTTCGATGAACGTTCTTCTGACAAGCTACCAGGCGTTATCAACTCTGCACGGCGGCCCTCGAACCCAATTGCACAACACCGCAAGATTCCTCCCCGACTATGGCGTGTCGCCTCATTTGTTCGATGCCTGGAAGCCACTGAAAAAGGGGGAGTACGACCTCGTTCATCTGTTTGCAGCAAATATCGGAACGTATCATCTCGCGCGAGAGATTCATGTGTTGGATATCCCGCTCGTTGTCTCGCCAATTATATACAGCCTTCATTCGCCCTCTTATATCCGCACTGTTCTTAAAGGGACAAGGTTGCTTCAAAAAGTTGGAAGAGGAATCTGGACTGATTACGCCCTCGCGGCGGATATCTGCTCCTGGAGTAAATGCGTCTTACCAAACACTCGTGATGAAGCATTGATCCTTGAAAAAGGACTCGGCGTGGCGCAACCAAAAATCAGTGTCATTCCAAATGGGGTCGATGAGCGCTTTGCGAACGCGGATCCTTCTCTGTTTGAAGAGAAATACGGGTTGAGAGAATTCATCCTCAATGTCGGACACACTGGCCATCGGCGGAAAAATGTTCTTACCCTCATCAAGGCTCTTGGCAAGATAGACCATCCTTCAGTGATTATCGGTCGCATTATTCCGGGCAGTTATGGCGATGCATGTGTTCGCGAGGCAGCGAAGTACAAACAGATACTCCTGATCGATGGACTGGAGAATGAGTCGGATCTCCTGGCATCCGCGTATGCGGCCTGCGATACATTTATTTTGCCCTCGTTGTTTGAGACCCCGGGTATTGCGGCGCTGGAAGCGGGGTTGGCTGGTGCGAAGATAGTTATTACGCCACACGGAGGGACGAAGGAATATTTTGGAACGATGGCCAAATACGTTGACCCCTATTCCGTTGATTCGATCAGGAGCGGGATTATCGCCTCTCTCCAATCAGAGAAATCCACGATGCTGCGGGAGCATATTCGTAAGGAATTTCTTTGGCCGCGGGTTGCAGAAAAAACGGCTGTGGCCTACAAAAAGGCAGCGGCCTAAAACATTTCACAATTATCGAACTCTTTCATGATGGCGCGCAAGAAAAAGATCGTAATTGAATCCACAGCAACCGGTTCGGAAAAGCAATCGAATCGGTGGCTGCATCTTGTGCTCTTGGCGCTTGTTGTTGTCATCGCATTACTCCATGCGTATGCAGCCTTCTTTCCTTCGGGGATTACGTGGGGGTTTCATCACCTCGGGTTTCTTTCCCTTCCGTGGAAGATAGTCATTCCTCTTTTGATGTTGAGCATCCTGCACCCACGAGTTCAGACAATGGTCATGAAATTCATTACCACGATCGCAGGCGTGACAGCGAAGCTTTCAACGACCTCGAAAATCGTTGCAGGGATCGTTGGTCTTTCCGCGGCGGGAGCTATTTTCTGGATGGGGAGGGAAGCCACGTCTTTCCTCGGGGACGGGATTTTTGCCCAGCGCAGCCTGACGAATATTCAAACGGCAGAAAATATTCCTGTTGCTCTTCAAAACGCTCCCTTGCCGGGCTTCATTACGTGGAAGGTTTATGGGTATTTGTTAACAAAGAGTACGGAAAATGCAGCACAGGCTGCCTTTCAAGTCGTGAGTGTGGTGTGCGGTATACTCGGTGTTGGCGCCTTTTTCTTCTTGTCCGGTGCACTGTTGCGCGATCGGGCTGATCGGGTGGAACAGGTGTTGGTGTTCATTCTCCTGCTCGTGGGGGGAAGCGTTCAACTCTTCTTTGGTTATGTGGAGAATTATACGGTAGCGTATCTTGTGCTGCTCCTTTTCTTCTGGCTTTCCCTCGCGTACATTTCAGGAAGGGTTCCATTATGGTTGCCCTCAATATTTTTTGGGTTCATGTTCGCCTCGCACTTCGGAATGGTCTACTTGATGCCGGCACTGCTCCTCTTGTACTTCCATGCGTGGAAGAAAAAGAAGGTGAATGATGTTTTGATTGCCGTGGGTGTGATGCTGGTTGCGACCTACGCCGTCCTTATGTGGTGCGGCTATTCTCCGCAAACAGTGGAGGCGATTTTTATGAAGGAAGGGGGAGGGCACCGTGTTCCACTCTTCGAAAAATCCACCGGCTGGCATGCATATACAATGTTCTCTCCCTGGCATTTTGTCGACATCAAAAATCTCTACATACTTCTTTCACCCTTTCCGGTGGTATTCGTCTTCCTGTTGATTCCTCGGTATCGGGCTTCACTCAACACGAAAAATATCCCATTACTCTTCCTCCTTGCAACTGCGCTCTTCAGTCTTGCGTTCACCTTCGGGTTCAATTTTGATATTGGCATGAGTAGGGACTGGGATCTCCTTGCTCCTTACAACCTCGGATTGATAATTGCTGGGACATATGCGATCCTTCATTGTGTCGAGCAGGAGGTGTTGCGTCGAAAAATTCTTCTGATTGCCGGCTGGGTGACCCTGTTCAGCACACTGCCATGGATTCTTGTCAACGCGCAGGTCGGGCCGTCGCTTGAGCGCTTTAATACCCTGCGCGACGAGCGACTCTGGGGTGCTGCCGCCCTTATTTATGCCGACGAAGACCTGGGCGGTTACCACCGCGACCGGAAAGAGTACTCAAAGGCTATCGAGTACTACCGTGAAGGTCTTGCAATCGACTCTACCAATAGCAGGCGGTGGCTGGTGATTGCCAATTCATATCAGATGAACGGAGAGAACGATCGTGCGATCTATGCTCTTGATAAGGCGGTCCAGCTTGGGACCCGCTCACTTCAAACACATGCCCAACTGGGAGAAATGTATGTGCAGCGGCGGCAATTTGATAAAGCGGTAGCAGTGTGGAGAAAAGCCCTCGAACAGGACCCCGGGCAGGCAGCGTTTTCCTATTACATCGGTGCGACGCTGAGCGAGCATTTGGGCAAACCCCAAGAAGCGCTCGCTTATTTGCTCCAGTCAAAAAGCGCATTTCCCAACGCGCCGGAGATGCTCTACGCACTTGGTTCATGTTATCAGGCGCTCGGTGCAAAGGAGAAAATGAAAACCAACTGGGAAAAGTTTTTGCAGGTTGCGCCTAATCATCCTGAGGCGGCAAAGGTGCGTAACATTCTTGCGGGAAAAAAATAGTGTTGAGAATCTACAAAGCTGGCGATGCGGTATCGGGGTGCTTCGCCTTTCCGCCGGGGTCACTCACAATGACAGGGGGAAGTGTGTCATGGCGAATGATGACCGGCGGAGGTGGGATGACGAAGCAAAATCATAAAGTTGTGTCGGAAGGAGCCCTTATTCCTTCGTGCCTTTCTTTTCTTTCACGCCTTCGGCGCGGGTTTTTGTCTTCATCATTTTGTCGACATCCGCTTCCGTGATGTCTTTGCCATGGATATCATGGGCGTGTTTGATCACGATGCCGGTGAGCTCATTCTTGTTCTCACTGCGTGCCATAAAACCGCAATCCGGGGAGCACTCCACCGAGTACAGGTTTGTTTTCATCTCAGCCTTGGCTTCCTTCTTCAGGGTCTCTTTTGCCGGCTCTTTCTTTGCATCCTGTGACGATGCTATGCTGGTGATGAAAAGGGCAAGGACTAACGGCAGAAATACTGCCAACGCGCGTTTGAACATGGCGACCTCCTTGAAATGTGTATGTTGAAAATTGGGGTGGTGGGTGGACAAACCTACAGAAAATGAACCGTGAGGTCAAGTTAATTCTCATTCACCTCTAAACCCTTGCTATTGTTAGGTTTCTTTATAGATTGGAGCAAGTTTGGGTGAGTGAAAACTTTCTTAAAGATGATCGAACGGTGTCTGACAAATTTTGGTATTGCGTCCAACGTTGGACTTTTTTTCCTCATTGTCACAATGGAGTCAAGCACGGTGGCATCCCCTCGTCCTGACAACCCTTACTACTCGCGCACCGACGCAACAAAACTGAACCTCTCCGATGCAGATTGGAAGAAAGTCCTATCGCCGGATGTTTATGCGATCGCGCGCGGGAAGGGAACCGAACAGGCCTTTACCGGCAAGTATAACGATTTTGATGGAGTCGGTTCATACTGCTGTGCGGCATGCGGGAACGCGCTGTTTCGTTCTGATGCGAAGTTTGCAAGCAGCTGCGGCTGGCCCAGCTTCTTCCAGCCGCTCCGAAAGGATGGCGTCCTGTACCGTCCCGATACATCATACGGAATGAATCGGACGGAGGTGTTGTGTGGCCGATGTGATGCTCACCTTGGACATCTGTTTGATGATGGCCCCCCGCCAACCGGAAAGCGATTCTGCATGAACTCCATTGTGCTGGATTTTGAACCGGATGGTGAATCCGAGAAATCCAGTGAATAACAAACGGTTCACTTTTAGATATTAGTGATATGATCCCATTTCATTCCGTCCCATCCACAACGTAAGGTAAACACCATGCTTACACTTAAAACGTTCCTTTTGCGGTACCACCTGCTCTTTGCCTTGTTTGTTTTTGCAATCCTTGCGTTAATGGTCTCAGCTATGCAGGGATTCCGTGGGGAGTATCTCGTGACTGGCTCCATTGGTATCGCTCTGTTCGTTTACTTCGTGCAAAAACAAAAGCTCGAAGAGCTGAAGATCTTCAAGAACTTGTTCAAAGAATTCAATGATCGTTTTGAAATGTTGAATGGCGATTTGAATCGGATTCTCTCCACAGGGGGAAGCAAATCCATCGTAAAATCCGATAGGAACATCCTTGATGACTACTTCAATTTGTGCAGCGAAGAATACTTCTACTATACAGAGGGGTATATTCCGCCGCAGGTATGGAAGACGTGGCGCAATGGTATGACGGCGTTTTTTGGGAATGAGAAGGTAAGGAAGGTATGGGACGACGAGAAAAAAGCGGACGCATACTACGGGTTCGAAGAAGTTGTGGATAGGATCAAGGTGGTTCGAGAAAGCTGAGTTGTTTTTTAGGATTCTTGTGACACGGCTTTGTTGAGGTGAGTATGGAGAACGAAAAACTGTCCAGAAGAAAATTTGTCGGAACCGTTCTTGGTGCTGCTGCGGTTGCAGGAATCGGTTCACCTCTGAAACCAATGTCGGCACTGGCCTTGGGATCGCCCATTCCCGATTCGATGCCGACACGTCCTCTTGGGAAGACCGGCCACGATGTTCGCATTTTCAGTATCGGGGGTCAGGCCACGCTTGAGGAATCCGGAACAGAAGATGAATCAGCAGCGATCATCCATCGCGCGATCGATCATGGGGTGAATTACATCGATACGGCTGCTGCGTATGGCGGAGGTCAGAGCGAGAAATACATCGGATCCGTCATGAAGTCTCGACGGCGTGAGGTTTTTCTTGCCTCGAAAACCCACAGCCGATCCTATGACGGATCGATGCGATTGCTGGAGCAATCCTTGAAGAACCTCCAGACCGACCACCTCGACCTCTGGCAACTCCACAATGTTCGTACAGAGAATGATCTGGAGAAAATCTTTGCCGAGGATGGAGCGATCAAAGCTCTCGAACAGGCACGAGAGCAAAAAATCGTGCGGTTCCTCGGCATTACCGGACACCGCGATCCGTTCGTTCTCCGGAAAGCAATTCAGGACTACCCGTTCGATACGATCTTGATGGCACTGAACGCTGCTGACAAGCACAACAAGTCGTTTATCGATCACCTTCTGCCGACAGCAGTGAAAAAGCAGATGGGTATCATTGGGATGAAAGTTCCCGCCCGGGGACGAATCTTCAGGGAGAAAGGCATCTCCACGATGAAGACGGCAATGCTTTATGTTCTGACACTTCCTGTCAGCACTATCATTGTTGGTATTTCGAACATTAGTGAGCTTGAAGAGAACATTCGGATCGCAGAATCATTTGTTCCAATGACCCCCGAAGAAATGACGCACACAGAGGAATTGACGAAGCCCTACTATTCTGATGCAAGTTGGTTCAAGGATTCCTGGTGAACATTATGGGATACTCTCGAGTATTTGTCCTTCCGTTCTTTGTAGTATTGTGGCAGTCCTCCTTTGCACAGGTCGAAGGTCTCGTCTCGGTTGCAAGTAGCTATTCAGTGGAAAGAACAATCGACCGTCTAGATTCTTTGGTAAGAGCAAGAGGTTTGAGAGTTTTCACGCGGATCGATTTTGCCAAGGATGCGAGGGAAGCAGGATTGGAAATGCACTCCGCGCAGCTTTTGATCTTTGGCAACCCCAAAGCCGGAACACCCTTGATGCTCTCCGCCCCCACCATCTCGATCGACCTTCCGCTCAAAGCACTTGCCTGGAAAGATTCGGAGGGGAACGTGTGGCTCTGCTACAACGATCCGGCATATCTGCAGGCACGCCATCATTTCTCCGAAGACTTACTCAAGAATATTACTGGCATTGGCAATCTTATTCGGGCCGCGGCCAAGTAGGTTTCTCCCGCCGATTTCTTTTCTCTTGTCTTTTGAATTTCGCTCGCCTATCTTTAGACAACTTTCCTTAAGGAGGCTTTCATGAAAGTTCTACTTCCAGCTCTCGTCATACCTTTTCTCATGCTCATTTCTTCCTGCACGCAAAAACAGGATGATCAACGATCCACCTATTTTCACAGTGAGAAGAAGGGGATCAAGACAGGAGGGGTAGAGGTGGTTCCCATTTCAACGCCCAAAGGGGATTTCAAAGTATGGACAAAGCGATTCGGGAACAATCCGCGCATCAAGATATTGCTCCTCCACGGCGGTCCGGGAGCGACGCATGAGTACTTCGAATGCGTTGAAAGTTTTTTCCCGGAGGAGAGCATCGAGTTTATTGAATATGACCAGTTGGGTTCGGGAAATTCAGATCAACCAAAAGATCTCGATCTGTGGACGACAGAAAGATTTGTGGAAGAGGTTGAACAGGTGCGCAAAGCACTCGGACTGACGAAGGATAATTTCTATCTCCTCGGTCATAGCTGGGGTGGAATTCTGGCAATGGAGTATGCGCTGAAGTATCAAGACAATCTCAAGGGGTTGATCATATCCAATATGATGTCGAGCAGTCCAGATTATGCCCGGTACGCCGAGGACGTACTGGCGAAGCAGATGGATCCAAAGGTTCTTTCCGAGGTGAGAACTCTCGAGGCCAAAGGGGATTTCGAGAATCCACGGTATATGGAATTGTTGCTTCCGAATTATTACGCAGTACATATCCTCCGTCTGGAAGAGTGGCCGGATGCTGTGAACCGAACGTTCAGCAAATTGAATGCAGAAGTGTATGTCACGATGCAGGGGCCGAGTGAATTCGGTATCTCCGGAAGACTGGAAAAGTGGGACCGCAAAGCAGATCTTCCAAAAATTTTTGTTCCAACTCTAACGATTGGAGCGAAGAACGACACAATGGATCCCGATCATATGAAATGGATGTCCACCCAGGTGCAGAACGGAAGTTTTCTCCTCTGTCCAAATGGAAGCCACATGGCAATGTGGGACGATCAGGAAATCTATATGAATGGCGTCATCAAGTTCATCAAAGCTGTTGACCATGGAGAGAAGAAGTTATCGTACTAGAAATTCACGATCTGGATCTTTACACGTCCGGCGAAACCGGGCGTTGTTTTTGCTTGGAACTGCTGGTTAAGGCCGGGCACCTGGTATCCAGTGGTCACTTTTTCCCGCCTAACTCTTTGTCTTTACTCAATTCGACCTCATCAGAAAAGGCAAGACATTGTACTATTTCGCCCAGAAGGTTCTGTTACGATAAAGTACTCACTGCCTTGCCGCTTGTTTTTCGACGACGAGCGGCAATTCGGGATTCCGACTCCATTCCTGCGCTGAGCCGTCATACATTCTTGCATCATATCCAAGCAACCGCGCGACGAAGTACACTAAGCTTGCCTGCTGACCGATGTGGCAGTACGAAACCGCCGTCTCACCTGACCCTACTCCATTCTGCAAAAACATTTCGCGCAACGTCTCAATCGGTTTGAACATCAATGAGTCGTCAACCATGTCACTGTACGGGATATTGGAGGCCCCGGGGATATGTCCCGGGCGGTCCGCGTTTCCTAG
>DASWHW010000206.1:0-19924 GCA_036397975.1 Bacteroidota bacterium | reverse complement strand
AGGAAATAATGGAGGGTAGTGGTGAACCCCATTCAGGTGCGCTACCGGGTCCCGTGGCGCTGTCGCGTTTAACCCTTTGAGCGCCACGAGGATTCTCGTGTCGTTCCGACACGGTCGGAACGACAACGGAACTGCGCTACGCTCCGTTATTAGTGACTCTATCTACGCTCGACTGTTCCCTTCCCTTGATCTCCCCCTCTCGGGAAACCGACTTCCATCTCGTCGTAAATGTCCTTCAGTTGAGTTCTTGCAACAGGTCTTCGAGGAATCTCTTTACTTCCATCACATCCGTGCGAAGCTGTTCGTCCTTGATCTTACTTTTGGGCTTTTGGGCGTCAATCAGTTCTAGTTGCTCTCCGGTATCCGGATCGGGGGTGTAATCTTCCAGCACCTGTTTTGCTCCTTCAATCGTGTAGCGCTCGTCCCGCAACAAGTACTTGATGTGGAGAATCAGTTTGATGTCCCGGTTTGTATAAATCCGGTTTCCGGCACGATTTTTTGCCGGTTTGAGTAGTTCAAACTCGGATTCCCAATAGCGAAGCACGTATTGCTCAAGGTCGGTAATACGACTTACTTCACTGATTGAATAATAGAGCTTCTTAATGCTAAGAGACTTCATGAAGCCTCGCGGTCTTGTTGGTGGTGAGCAAAAATAAACAATATACCCATGACATTCAATACAGTTCCAAGCTTACTTCTTCGTCTTATGCATCTTCACGTCGATTTCACGAAGTTTTTGTAGTTCGTCGTTCGCTTTTGCGAGTTCTGCCTCCAGCTCCGCAAGTCGTTTGGCGCGATTCCCCATCTCATTCCCCTGTCTTCTGACAATCGTTTGAAGGCTATCCGCAACGCTTCCTTGTCTCGTGAGAGAATTGCGAAGAGTCGATGTTTCCTCTCTCAGTTGAAGATATAATGAGGTGATCTCTCTTTGCTCCGCGGAAAGTGGTAGTTCAAGATATCGTTGGAACCAGAAGATAGAGACACTATCATTGCGAGCCGGGTTTCGTCTGTCACTGTAGAGAAATGCTGCCTTCCGCACTGCCATCGGATAGTATTCCGAGGAAGGATATAACTGAGCGGCGAGGGTGTACTCCAGTGAAGCCTCTGCCAGCAGATTTATCTGCTCCAGTGTGTCTGCGATCGCCATGTGACGTTCTACCGGGGACCACGGTTCTGTGCCTGACTGCTCCGATTCAAATGATGCGCAGCCGGAAAGGAGCAGGAAGGCCATCCAAATGAATGATCTATGCATCAACTTCCTGTCCCCGCGTGATGAGCAGTGGTTGGTGACCCCTGTTAACAGACCGATCCGGGACACGCGGCAACTCTACGAAGAACGTTGACCCAACCCCGCTGGTGCTTTGAACAGAAACTACGCCTCCATGTCCTTCGGTCAATGCTTTTACCAGTGCCAACCCGACTCCGGTTCCCTTAACACTTGCCATGGTCGCACTCTTTGCTCTATAAAATTTTGTGAAAATCCGTGTGAGATCCTCCGGTGCAATGCCGACACCGGAATCCTGGACAGCAATACGGACGCCAACGTCGGAGGGAGAGACATTCACAATGACACTTCCCCCTTTTTGCGTATACTTGACCGCGTTGCTCAACAGGTTGTTGATTATCTGTCCGATCTTTTCAGGATCTGCAACAATTGCTGGCACTTCAGTGTAGGTCAAGTCAACGGTAATCGCTTTGCGTGCAGCGATCAGTTGAGCCTCATCGATCGCCGGAGAAATAAGTTTGACCAGGTCAACCTGTTCAAACGAGTACTCCATCATGCCCGCCTCAACCTTCGCGATATCCAGAAACTGATTACTGAACTTTGTCAACTTGTCGATGCTTTCCCGTATCGATGTCAGGAGACTTGCCTGTTCTGCGTTGATCGGTCCCAAACGCTGCTCCGAAAGGAGAAAGTGCGCTGAGAGCATCGCCTGCAGAGGGGTTCGCAATTCATGAGAGATGCGTTGCATCATTTCTGCTTTCCGCTCATTTACCGTTTTCAATTTCTCACTCATATCGTTGAATGCGAGCGTCAGCAGGGCAAATTCATCAGCTGTCGTGACGGGGATCTGGGTAAAGAAGCCCCGCGCCACTTGCTCTGTCCCCCGTTTGAGAATACTGATAGGCTTTGTGAGTGTTTGCGTAATGATAAGGGCGAGAGTAATAGCAGCGAGCAGAGTACAAATGGTCAGGATGATGGCTACATTGAACGAACGGCCAGTTGTTTGTCCGACAGCTTTCATGGAATTGTCGATGGAGACCTGTTTCGATCTAATTAACCCTTCAAGGCCTCCACTCAGCTGAGTAATCATCGTTTCGGGGAAATCATCTTCCGTCAAAGTTCTGTTTTGAACATCCTGTCTTTGACTCTGGATGATCGATCGCAGCCGATCGTGATCGTTCCGAACATCGCGAACAATCAGGCTTTCCGAATCGACCTTTAGCTGCCCAAGCAGTCCAGTGGTGAGGTTGTCGAACTGGCGGGTACGATCGCTGTACAAAAGATAGTAGGCGCTGTCTCCCACACTATAATATTTCTGGCCGTTGGTGTTTTCATCGTGCAGGTACGTCAACAGTTCTTTGGCCAGATCAATGGCCTGCACGTCTGAGGTAAGGGTTGACTTCGCCGTCTCCGTAACAGAGCTCAGTTCCCACAAGATATAGCCATTGACAATCGTCATCAACAGGATGACCACCAGGAAGCCGAACATCATCTTCTTGTAGATTGTCAATTTCATGAAACATCGTCCTGTATCAGTGCCATTGCCACCACATGGCTTTCGGAATGGGACAGCGAGACGAGAACCAGGGCGCCGGAAAGACGTTCACGGAGTTTTCCATACAACGTCACCCGCGGAGCGCCACTCGCTTCATTCATTACTTCAACATCTTTCCAGAGGAAGTCGCCGGACCAGCCTGTCGCAAGCGCCTTGCTGACCGCTTCTTTCGCCGCAAATCGCGCGGCAAAGTGCTGAAACTTGTTTGTCTTCCCGGAGCAGTATTCAATTTCTTTTTGTGTAAAGACCTTCTGCAAGAAACGGTCGCCGGAATCTTCGATACTCTTTTGTATTCGGTCGATCTCTATAATGTCAACACCAATGCCTCGAACCATGCGGACTTTATCCTGCTTTTGCCGAGGAATTTTCCTTTTCGATCACGCCAAGGATTTCGGAAATGTCATTGATATCGTAATCGGCGTTCGATTCAACGGTGCCGAACGTATCGCCGTAACGGGCGAAAACCGTTGTAATACCAATCTGCCCTGCCCCCACAACGTCCCGTTCAGGCCAATCACCAACCATAAGAGTCTCATCAGGGTGGACACGCAGCATCTCCAACGCCTTGCGAAATGGGGCTGGGCTTGGTTTTCTCTCCCCTGTATCGTCAAACGTGACGACACAATCAAAAAGATGGGCAAAGTTCAGATAGCTGAGTCGCAGCCACGCTTCGCGCCCGGGTGCATCCGACACCACCGCAAGTTTGAGTCCCCTCTTCAGTAACTCCACCAGAGTCAAAGTCACGTGCGGATACGGTACCAGGGAAGCTTCCCTCGCCCGTCGATAGGAAATGACTCCCGCTGAGAGAATCTTGTAATCCACTTTTTTGAATACATCGTAGAGAAGTTGATCGAACACATTTTGGAACTCGATTCCGCGCTCTTTGTAAATCTCGTCGATGCGTTGTTGCGCTTCGTCTGGTGAAAGCTGCAAGCCCGCATCGATCATCGCATGAATCGCCGCCGACACAGCGTTACGTTTCATGCCCATGAAGTCTACAAGCGTATTGTCGAGATCAAAAATAATCGCTTTGATCATACTTGCCGTGCTTCTCTTTGCGCTTTCACCACTTCGTCCTCAATGAATTCGCGCAAAGCGGGTTTGAGATACATATTGTCCAGTCCCATATCGTTTAGTCCCAGGGCAAGGACTGCCGCCTTCTTTTGCGGTTGAACGCGCCTATTCACAATGAGCATCTTGGTATCCCGAAGAATGCAATACCCACCCTCGAAATCTCCTTTCTCGTAGCGAATGGAAATACCGAGTTGCTTCGCAACTTCTTCAAGCTCGAGAATGAGTTGATCAACCTTCATGTGATCTGATCGATGTGAGTTTCATCGGTTGGAAAACCGCAAGACCAATAATGGTGTAATAGCAAAGCGTCGCAATAAACGGAGCACCTGCAAGTGCCCCCATGCGGGCGATGAACAACTCCCGGAACACACTATTTCCTTCTGTGGTGAAGAACTCATAGTAAATCATTTTTCCATCAAGGAATATCAAGAATGCTTCCACCGGGACGAATACGTAAAACAAAATCGCGCTCAGCATCAACCAACCATGTTCCTTGAAACGCAAGGGTGACGCCCATAAGAAAATCGTCCCGCTGATCAACGCGGTGCCATACGAAAGAATCACCGTCAACGAAGAAAATGACAGGAGCCGGAAAAGTTCTCGTTCGGACTCAGGAGCGAGATACGGATTGAATTCCAGCGTTCCCATCTGCAAAAGCTGATTGGCGATGAGCAGCCGTGCGTGCGCACCCCCGAGCCAAAAGGTCGAAGAGAGAATGAGAATAAAAAGAGCAATGCGCCAAGCGGGGGAAGAATCGACGGAATTCATGGATCAGCATGGTTACTTTTGCTGACAATGTAGGCTTTTTTTACAGGGTTATCAAGAAACAGGAGGGCCGCCACGATTCCCGGTATCAATGAGCCAGTTCTTATACCAGGAGAGATCATACATGAGTGCCAGCACTCTGCTGAGGGATTGCGGCGTCATCGCAAGGTACTCGCTTTCAAACCGGTGCCTGATATCGGGCGGGGCAGAAGAGAGAAGCTTGTGAAGGAGATCGACAACCTTCTGGAGGTTCTCGCCGAACTCTTCTGCGAGGCGACCGTACCCTTCACCGTCCTTGCCGATGCGGGTCATTATCCCGTAGGTCCGATGTAGAAATTTTGCAAGGAAGCTCAGGTCGGCTAGCTCTGGTTCAGCCTTCCGTTGAAGGGACATCTCCATCACAATGGCGAGATCGTTCGCGCAGGTGAGTGTGTTATTGGAAAAGGAGGTGAGGGTATCGATGAGGTCTTTTGTTTGTTGACTGATCGTCACCACGCGGTCCCGTCGCGAACAATAGTAACGATATATAGCGCGATCAAGAGGAGAACTCCGACCACAATTGCTATTCTGTGTTCTTTCTTCATGCGTCGCTCAATTCATTCTTTAGTTGATCAATCACGGCTACTGGCATCGGGTCTTCTCCGTGGAGAATCGCGGTATAGTAGCTCACCCAATCGCCTAAATAGACAAGGGAAAACATCCGGGCAAGAAGTGAAGTCCCCTCGCTCCATACCTCGGTAATACGAGACGTATGGCTGGACAGAATAGACTTGGTGATGTCCATCCGCATCTTTATCCTTCGGTGATCACCTTTGTCTCTTAGAATGAAAACCTGCATCTCTCGCATTTGTTCTTTTAATACCTTCCATCCCACCAGTTCGTTGTGATTCATCTCCGGAAGGACGTGTCCCCAGAGAAGTGACTTGCCGTTCTCTGCGACCTGGCCCCGCCAACGAGTGTTGACCGCGTCCAGCCGTTCAGTGGAAGAATATATAACGCCGACTCTCGCCCGAATCTGGTGCGCCAACTGGAGCGCCCTGTTCTCCGCAGAGTCGAAGGCCGCATACTCAACGGATTTCTTTTGCAACAATGCGACGGTCTCCCGTATCTGATTGCGCTTGCTCTTGATAAAGCCCATCTTGGTCAATGCCATCAGCAGGGGAAAGAACGAGTACCCTAAGGCTGCTCGCGGGGGAAGGCCCCCGGGAATCGTAATCAGGGGTTCTTTGTGTTTCTTTGCCAGTTTCGCCGTCATGCCATTTGATGAGATGCAAATGACCTTTGCCTTTCGCTTTACCGCTTGTCGATGCGCGGCAACAGTTTCCTCTGTGTTCCCGGAATAGCTTGACACCAAAACAAGGGTGCGCTGTCCGACGAATGCCGGGAGTGTGTAGTGCCGGTTGACTACAAAGGGGACACTGAGTTCATCCGCGAGGAAACTCTTGAGCAGGTCTCCCCCAATCGCAGAACCTCCGAGGCCACACAAGACAATGTTATCGATCCCTTTGTGCAAACGTGGTACTCGTGCCGAAAGGCCGATGTCGATCGCCTCCTCCACCTGCTGTGGAAAATCTCTGATGAGAGCATACATACCCGATGGGTCAACTCTCCGAATGTCTTCTGTGTTCATGTGTATCCTGTTGTTCGTACGAGCGGCTATATTTCCAGTGGTATTTCAGGAAGTACTTTAGCCATGGTTGCGTACAAGTATTCCTTGATTTCGAGTTCCGTCGATAAGGTAAGAACGAATTGTGAAACTTCTTTTGCTTGTTCGTGTGAAACTGAACGAATGATCTTTTTGATCTCGGGAAGAACGGTGGGAACAACGCTCAGCTCGTCAATACCAAGTCCAAGGAGGAGAATCGTGGCCAGCGGATCCCCAGCCATCTCCCCACACATGCCAACCCACGTATCCTTGCTGTGCCCCGCATCGATGACCATCTTGATAGTCCGGAGAACTGCGGGATGAAATTGCTGGTAGAGTGGTGCAACAGCGCTGTTGTCCCTGTCGACCGCAAGAAGATATTGAATGAGGTCATTCGTTCCGATGCTGAGAAAGTCGACCTCGCGCGCGATGTCGGCGGCGAGCATTGCAGCAGAGGGAACTTCAATCATCACGCCGATCTTCAGGTTTGCATCGAATGCGCAATGGCGTGATCGAAGCTCTTCTTTTGCCCGATTGACAAAATCCTTTGCAAGCCGTACCTCCTGCACCGTTGAGACCATGGGGAACATGATCCGAACGTTCTTTCTCGTGCTCGCTCGCAGAAGTGCCCGCAGTTGCGTCAGAAACATCTCCGGCCTGTCGAGGCACACGCGGATTCCTCTCCATCCGAGAAATGGATTCTCTTCATGATAGAATTCCGGAGCGAGCTTGTCTCCACCTATATCGAACGTCCGGAAGATCACTGAATGGGGAAACACTTTCTCCGCGGCCTGTTCATATTCCTTGAATTGTTCTTCCTCGGAAGGATACTGATCCCGCCCAAGAACCTGCGATTCAGTTCGATACAATCCAACACCGGCCGAACCCTGCAGGAGCGAAAACTCGACCCCTTCCAAAAACTCAACATTGGAAGAAAGTTCAACGGTTCTATTATCTTTTGTCACCGCGGGAAGCTTCGCAATGGTTGCCAGCTGTTGCTCGAACTCGGCAAACCGCTTTGCTTTACTTTGCAGTGACGTGATTGTTTCCTCGGAGGGATGGATCGTGATTGTTCCCGCGTATCCATCCAACGCTACAAAGTCACCCGACTGTATGCTCGCGGTTGCCTTACGCAAGCCTACCGCAGCGGGGATTTTGAGAGATCGCGACAGGAGAGCGGCGTGTGAGGTGATTCCGCCAAGGTCAGTCGCGTAGCCAAGAATTCTGTTTCTGCTGAAGATGACCGCGTCAGCCGGTGCAAGTGCTTCCGTGATTATAATCGCTTCACCTTCAAGCCTTGAGAAGAGTCGTTGGTCCTGAATATTGCGGATGATTCTGTTCATCACATCTTCCACGTCATGTGCCCGCTCATGCATATACTCGTCCCGAGCAGCGAGCATCAATCGCTTGTATTTGCTGATTTCGTCGAAGACCACTGATTCCGCATTTTTCCTCTCCCCTTTGATGCGCTTCTCGATGGTCGACATCAAAATAGAATCATTCAAAATCATGATCTGTGCTTCAAATATCTTCGCATTCTGAGAACCGAGCTTCTGCTCGGCAAACGAATGAATTTTCTGCAGCTCTTTTTCCGAACGAGTATTCGCTGCTCGGAGCCGCTCGATTTCTCCCTCTATTTCTTTTCGAGAAATCGATTTTTCTTCCACCCTGGGAACATGCTTGCTGTACACATACGCCGGGCCGATGGCAATGCCGGGCGCTGCGCCAATTCCTTTTATGGTAAGTTCGTTTTTTGTGTTGTCCGCGGTATGCACCTTATTCCTCGTCAAACCCTCTGTCAAAAAGAGCCTCCACCGCCACCGCTGCTTCCTCTTCATCCGGGCCGTCGAATCGGAGCAGTAGCGTTGATCCCTGTTCCGCTGCCAGCGTCATGACCCCGATGATGCTCTTACCATTGATCTCGAATCCGTCTTTATTGATCATGAACTCGCTCTTGAACCGCGCAGCAGTTTTCACGATAGAGGCGGCCGGTCTTGTATGAAGACCTGCTTTATTCTTGATCCTTACCTCACGTTCGATCACTCAATCCCTGCATCGATAGTGGTCTCTTATCACGCGTGCCTGCTGGCAAGGACGCGCGCCAGGTGGTGAAGCATGTCACGTGACCGCGAGGGGGGAAGATCGTGTAATTTCACCAGAGCTTTCGCCGTGTACTGTTCTATCATTGCGCGCGTCTTCTCGATTGATTCATACTTATGATAGAGAGATTGAACCTTGTGGACAAGAGCACGGCCTTGCACCGATTGGTGGTTGAATGCTTTGGTGAGGAACCTGCGATCACGGTTCGACGCCCTCTCCATGGTTGTAATATAGAGGAATGTTCTCTTCCCTTCCATGATATCTCCGCCAATGGCCTTCCCCAGTCTCTTTTCATCGGCAACAACGTCAAGAAGATCATCCTGGAGCTGAAATGCCCTGCCGAGATATCTTCCGTATTCACGCAGAGCTCGAACCTGTTTTGCTGTTCCGCCCCCCACCACTCCTCCAAGTTCGGAAGACAGGACGATGAGAGAACCCGTTTTCTTGTCGATCATCTCAACGTAGTCTTTTACGGTTGCATGTCGGGCAGATCCAAGTGTGAGATCGAGGGCCTGGCCTTCACAGACGTTGATGAGACCCTTCGTAAACAATCTGGATATCTGTTGAGCGTTTTCCCGGGGAGCGCGTAAGAGAATGTCATAGGCAAACCCTACCATTACATCGCCGACAAGTATGGCCTGGTTGAGATCCCATCGCACATGGACTGTTGGTCTCCCCCGACGGGTTTTCGCATGATCCATGACATCATCATGAATCAACGTGAAGTTATGCATCAATTCAACGGCAACTCCCGCATCGAGAGCATCACCCACACGACCACGGACTGATTCTGCTGCAAGGAGGAGAAGGATTGACCTGATTCGCTTTCCTCCCGATGCGAGGACATAACGACCGGCTTTGTGAAGTTCCCTGGGATTCTTGCTTCGAAAGAGGGTGGCTATTCGTTTGTTCAGCAGAGACCGGAGTGCGGCTGTATATCGGCGAAATTCCCTTTCATTCATCGAACGTCAACACTCCACAAGGCGGGCATTCTGAAGATCGGCAATATTCCGGCTTCCAGTTAAGAACATCACGCCACGAATGGTTTCTTCCCATTCACGAATAAGATCACGCAGCCCTTTCTTTTTCTTTTGGACGAGTGTCACAAGGAGGGGGCGTGCAGAGGCTACAAGATCAGCACCTAGGGCAATGCATTTTGCAGCCTCCATTCCGTTCGTAATTCCACCGGAACCAATAAGCGTCAGTCCCGCTTCAGCCTCCCTGAGTTTCGCAACTTGTTGCAGAGAGTGGGCTGTCGGAATCCCCCAGTCCCAAAAAAGTGATGGGTGCTCCTCCTTGCGACGTAATGATTCAACACCTGCCCAGCTCGTCCCGCCAGCCCCAGCCACATCAATGATCCTCACACCGACATCGAGTAATCTTTTTGCAACCGTACCAGAAATACCTGCTCCGATTTCCTTTACTATTATGGGAATACCAAGATTGTTCACAAGGCGTTGGATTCCTGCCAAAACACCACGAAAGTTAGGGCTCCCCTCGGGCTGTAAAAACTCTTGCAGAGGGTTTAAGTGCACTGCAAAGGCATCAGCACGAATCATCTCTGCGAGTCGTTTCAAGGGCGCGACATCCAGCATTCTGGCGACCTCCGCTGCTCCAATATTGCCGATGATGGGAATGCTCGGCGCTACTTCTCTCACCACCCTGAATGTTTCGTGAAAGGCACTATTCTCAAGCGCCTGCCTTTGACTTCCCACCCCCATCGCAATCATTTCCTCTTCACAAACCTCCGCTAAATCCCTGTTGATCTTGAGGGCGTCTTTATAACCCCCGGTCATACAAGAGATCATGATCGGGAGGCGCAAGTGGCGTCCGAGAAACTCAGTCGTTGTGTCCACCGCGGCAAGATCCAACTCCGGTAGAGCATTGTGGACAAAATCAAACCGATCAAGGCCGCTACGCTTCGCCCTGAAACGAACATCTTCCGAAAGAGTCAATTCAACGTGCTGTCGTTTGCGTGATGTAGTGACGTGCGAGGAATCGCGGCGCGAGATTTTCCGCGATGAGGACTTCTTGGGCATGAAGGACGATTTTTGCAATGATAATATGGATTTCACGCGAGAGAATCAATTCATCGGGAGGCATACTCATCCATCCTCTTGCGTGTGACTTGCATCTCTTTGCCCTCTCTGCAATCCATCCTTTCTTGCATCTCTAGAGTTTCTTGTGTAACTTAACACGCATTTTTTGCAAATCTCCAGATCAACCGACGTTTTTTTCTGCAATGTAACAACACCACATGCGTGCAATTATTCCCGTCGCTGGAGTTGGAAGCAGGCTCCGACCGCACACCTTTGAACTTCCAAAAGTACTATTGAATGTTGCCGGGAAGCCGATTCTCGGTCACATCCTTGACAAGATCTTGGTAGACGGCATCTCGTCCGCGACGATTATTGTTGGGCATATGGGTGAGAAGATCAAAGAGTATGTCTCGGGGGCGTATCCGGACCTCAGCGTCGACTACATAGAACAACGGGAAATGCTCGGTCTCGGCCATGCAATCTATATTGCACGAATGACGATGGGAGCAGAGCCTGTTCTCATTATCCTGGGAGACACCATTTTTGATGTTGACCTTTCCCCGGTGTTGAGGGGTGGAGTTTCCTCCCTCGGAGTAAAAACCGTTGAAGACCCGAGAAGATTTGGCGTCGCAGAGATATCTCATGGATACATCTCCCGGCTGATTGAAAAGCCGGAGCATCCGACGAGTCGCCTTGCCGTGGTCGGGTTATATTTCCTCGTAAATACGCCGTTGCTGGTTTCATGTCTGAACGATCTTGTCGACAAGAATATTCGAACAAAGAACGAATACCAGTTGACCGATGCATTGCAAATGATGATTGAGCGGGGAGAGAAAATGACGACGTTCAATGTCGAAGGATGGTTCGATTGTGGAAAACCTGAGACCTTGCTCTCTACCAATCGCGCTTTGTTGGAGAAAAAGTCAACCTGGCGGGCGGTAGAAGGGGTGATTATCAACGAGCCGGTTTTTATTTCCTCGAGTGCAATTCTTTCAAATTGTATTATCGGACCTTTTACAACGGTTGGCGACAATGCGAAGATTTCAGAATCCATTGTGCGGAATTCGATCATTGGTCAAGATGCCAAGGTGCAGAAGTCTCTCCTTGATGAATCCATCATAGGCCCATCGTCAAGTGTTCACGGCTCTTACAAGCGGGTCAATGTCGGTGGGTCTTCAGAAATAAATTTTTACTAGAATCACGGTCTCCCCAAGATCATTCAGAAGAAAGGGTTGTTCCATGTCGTACCTATTTACATCGGAGTCAGTGTCCGAAGGTCATCCGGATAAAGTCTGCGACCAAATTTCCGATGCTGTCCTCGATGCCATTCTCGCTCAGGACAAAAATGCGCGAGTTGCGTGCGAGAGTTTCGTTACCACTGGACTTGCCTTTGTCGGAGGCGAAATTACCACGTCCGCATATATCGAAGTACAGGATATTGTTCGGCAGGTAATCCGCGATATTGGCTATACAAAAGCAGATTATCGCTTTGATGCCGACTCCTGTTCGGTTATCTCTAGTATTCACTCGCAATCACCTGATATCGCCCAGGGAGTCGATACCGGCGGAGCGGGCGACCAGGGAATGATGTTTGGGTACGCATCGAATGAAACCCCGGAATGTATGCCGATGCCCATCGTGTTCGCCCATAAACTTGTGAAGCGTCTTGCGGATATCCGGAAGAACCAACCGAAACTAATGCCCTACCTTCGGCCCGACTCAAAGTCGCAGGTGACCGTTGAATACAATGGCCGAAAACCGGTACGGGTTCACACGGTCGTAATTTCTACGCAGCACGATCCGGGGGTCTCCCAGAAGAAAATCAAAAACGATGTTCTTGAACATGTCATTGAGAAAGTGATACCGGGGCAACTGCGCGATAAAAAGATGATCATGCACGTCAACCCCACCGGGAAGTTCGAAATCGGTGGACCTCACGGTGATACCGGACTCACTGGACGAAAAATCATCGTGGATACCTACGGTGGAAGAGCACCGCATGGTGGGGGCGCGTTTTCCGGAAAAGATCCATCCAAGGTTGACCGCAGTGCAGCCTATGCAACCCGCCACATTGCAAAAAATGTCGTTGTCGCGGGGCTGGCCGATGAATGTTTGCTGCAGGTGGCGTATGCCATCGGTGTTGCAGAACCAGTCTCCGTTCACGTCAATACGTTTGGCACCGGGAGAATACCTGACGCTGAACTTGACAAACTAATCATAAAAGAAATAGATATGACCCCACGCGGCATTCGAAAACGTCTTGATCTTCTTAGGCCGATTTATCGCGACACCGCTTCTTACGGTCACTTTGGCCGTGAAGAGAAGGGTTTCACCTGGGAGAAACTTGACCTCGTGAAGGCTCTTCAAAAGGCCGTCAAGGGGTAATCAACCTCGCGGCAACATTTTATTTTGGATATCAATTATTATTTCGAAGGAGAACAATGGATTCAAAGGCAGGAAAGTACAAAGTAGCAGACATCAAACTAGCGGAAGAGGGACGTCGTAGGATAGAGTGGTCAGAATCGCGGATGCCCGTGATGATGTCCCTCCGCGAGGAATATAAGAAAAGTAGACCCCTCAAGGGATACCGTATCGCCGGGTGTCTTCATGTTACCAAAGAGACGGCGGTATTGATCGAAACCCTCGTCGCAGCAGGCGCAGAAGTCAGCTGGAGCGGCTGCAACCCACTTTCCACAAACGATTCAGTCGCCGCAGCTCTTGCCGCAAACGGGATTTCGATTTTCGCCTGGCATGGGATGAACGTCAAAGAGTTTTACTGGTGTATTGAAGAGACGCTTAAGTTCAACCCAAATCTGACGTTGGACGATGGCGCTGATCTTATTTTCACCATACACAAGAGCCATCCGGAAATGGCAACCAAGTTTGTTATCGGTGGAACGGAAGAAACCACCACCGGGGTACATCGTCTGAGGGCGATGGCCGCTGATGGTGCATTAAACTACCCGGTTATCGCTGTCAATGATGCGGAAACAAAATGGGACTTTGATAATGTATTCGGCACCGGTCAGTCCACGCTCGATGGCATTCTCCGTGCAACGAGTGTGTTGTTCGCCGGAAAGAATGTTGTGGTCGCCGGGTATGGTCACTGCGGTCGCGGCGTTGCAAGCCGGGCGAAGGGGCTTGGCGCAAACGTGATCGTCACCGAAGTAAAAGCGACAGCCGCTCTCAAGGCAACGCTGGACGGGATTCGCGTCATGAAGATGAGCGATGCGGCAAAAGTCGGGGATATCTTTATCACGGCAACGGGTGTAAAGGATATTATCACCGAAGCTCACTTCAAGAGCATGAAGGATGGCGCAATCATCTGCAACACCGGTCATTACGATTGCGAAATCAATCTCGCTGATCTGGGAAAAGTCGCAAGAGGGCACCGCGAAATTCGTGAGAATAATGAGGAGTATACTCTCAAAAATGGCAACCGTTTGTATGTGTTGGCACAGGGCCGCCTGGTGAACCTTGCGGCGGCAGAGGGTCATCCATCAGAAGTAATGGATATGTCTTTCGCAAATCAATTCATGTCCCAGGTCCGCCTTGCCGAGCTTCACCGAAAGGGAAAGCGTCTGGAGAATACCGTCCACGATATTCCTGTGAAACAGGATCAGGATATTGCGATGCTGAAACTGCGAACCATGGGATTCACGATCGACAAGCTGACACCAGAGCAAACGAAGTATATGTCTGACTATAGTGCAGGCACATAATCGATTGCCCTGAAAAATCAAAAGCCCCGTGCGTAAGAAGCTCGGGGCTTTTTTGTTTTCTCTAAACGTCTATTCGTTTTTTTCCCCCTCTTCCAATACTCGGCGTATCGCGGATAACAAGTGGTCGAGATTATATGGTTTCGTGATA
Source organism: Bacteroidota bacterium (assembly GCA_036397975.1). Lineage (GTDB taxonomy): Bacteria > Bacteroidota > Ignavibacteria > UBA10030 > UBA6906 > SZUA-287. The sequence goes on along the minus strand of DASWHW010000206.1, from coordinate 5,651 downwards.
TAATCATCGGCACCCATGGAGAGACTCTCGATCGCGGTCGCAAGGCCAACAACGCCCGTCAGCATGATAACACGGCACTTGAGGGATCGCTCCTTCACGAAACGGAGCAGGTCCAAACCGCTCTTTCCCGGCATCTTGATATCCAGAAGGACGAGATCAAACTTGAGCTGCAGAAGTTTTTCCATCGCAACCAGTCCGTCTTCGGCCTCTTCAACATCATAGCCTTCGTCGATGAGCTGCTCGAGAACAATCTCCCGCAACTCGGCATCGTCGTCAACAAAGAGAATTTTTTCCTTCGATCCTGTCATGGAGCCTCAAAAAAGATTGCTCTATATAGATATTCTTCGTTATAAAATCAACATCGATGTTGGAATAGAAGTAAAAGGTAGTGTTACAGTGTAACGCTACCGAGTAAAACACCTCCTTGCATTAGAATTGAATATCCTCTATTATTTGATGTCACGTTCGTTCCAGAAACACATCGGCAATAATCCGAGGAGATTACCATGGCGGTCCGCACTTCTACACTTGACGGCGGGATTGGACTTATCGAGGTGAGGGGTGATTTAATTGGGGGAACGGAAACAGACAAACTCCGGCAGGCAATCACTGGCTTTATCGAACGCGATTACAAGAAGCTGGTCATCGACCTGAGCAAGGTGACCTATATTAACAGCACGGGCATCGGGGTTCTTGTGGCAGGATATACATCGTTCAGCCGGAAGGATGGTCAAATACGACTCTGCGGCCTGAACAACAACGTGACCAACGTTTTTGTCATCACGAAACTTACTCTTGTCTTCGAAGTCTGCGATACCCGCGCTGAAGCCGTGAAAGGTCTTTCGTAAGCGTCCGCTCTACAAAACCGCCCTACTTTTTCAGCAGGTGAGCCAGATTGGTCAATGTGGCCTTCGCATCGCCAAAGACCATCATGGTTTTCTTGTCATAGAAAAGCTCATTATCCTCTCCCGCAAACCCCGGATTGAGACTCCTCTTACACACCATTACTGTTTTCGCCTTGTCGGCATTGAGAATTGGCATCCCATAGAGGGGACTACTTTTCTTGTATCGCGCTGCAGGGTTGACAACATCATTCGCACCGATAATCAAGGCAATATCCGTATTCTGGAAATCGTCATTAATCTGGTCCATCTCCAACAGCATATCATACGGGACATTTGCCTCAGCCAGAAGCACATTCATATGGCCTGGCATTCGGCCCGCAACTGGATGGATGGCATAACGAACGGATATTCCGCGATCCATCAGGAGCTTTGTCACTTCGTGAAGAATGTGCTGCGCTTGCGCAACGGCAAGCCCGTATCCGGGAATGATAATCACTGACTGAACATTCTCTAGCATGTATGCTGTATCCTCCGGTGTATATCGGATCACCGTTCGTTGCTCCGTTGTTTCCTCCGATGACTCATAATCGGCGCCAACTCCAGCAAAGAGGACGTTTGCAAGAGAACGGTTCATTGCCGTACACATTATCTTTGTCAAAATAATTCCGGAAGTACCGACGAGAGTCCCCGCGATAATCAGGACATTATTCGAAAGGATAAATCCCGTCATTGCTGCTGCGAGACCGGAATACGAGTTCAGAAGAGAAATAACCACAGGCATGTCCGCTCCTCCAATCGGAATGACGCTGGTGACGCCAAGGATCGCCGATAACCCGATAATGATCAGTAGTAAATACCACTGCGATGGATCAACGACGAACAGACCTCCAAGGATTAGCGAGGCAACAAGAATCAACAGGTTCAACTGCTTTTGGAATGCAAAGAGCACTGGCGCGCTTTTCATGATTCCTTGCAGCTTCGCAAATGCAACACCACTTCCGGTGAACGTCACTGTGCCGATGAGAAGGCCAAGGACGAGGGTGATTAGTACATCCAGGTTGATCGGACCGGCTTGCCAGATCGTAAGGTCTGCGTTTCCGGAAAGGCGTATGTACTCCGCAAAGGCGACGAGTGTTGAAGCACCGCCGCCGAAACCGTTGAGCAGCCCAACCATCTGGGGCATGGAGGTCATTTCCACCCGCACCGCCATCAACAAACCAATGCCTCCACCAACAATCAACCCTACAATGATGTAGGTGAAATCGACAATTTGTTTGTCCATGAGAGTGGCAATAACCGCGATGAGCATGCCAAGCGCACCATAGATGTTTCCTCGGCGCGCGGTGGTGGGCGAACTTAAGAGCTTCAATCCGAGAATGAAACAAACGGATGCTACAAGATACGCTATGCTAAGTGCAATATTCATAATTCAATATCGAGTGAAGTGTTCTCTAAAAATAGTGGTGGTTACTTCGTTGGCCGCCCGCCGTCCTTCTTGAACATACCAAGCATTCGGTCGGTTACTTTAAAGCCGCCAACAACATTGATAGTGGCAAAGATAACCCCGATCATTCCAAGAAATACGCTGAGACCGGCATGACCTTCTCCTGCCGCGATCAACGACCCGACAAGCGTGATGCCCGAGATCGCATTCGACCCGGACATGAGCGGTGTATGGAGCAATGGCGGAACCTTGCTGATTATCTCCACCCCAACAAACGTGGCGAGAACAAATACATAAATCGAAATCATCAACGTCTCGGTCATTTCTTTACTCCTTTTTTCTCGAGAGAATTCCTCACTTGCTCATTCACAATTGCCCCATCCCTGGTAATGCATGCACCTTTCACAACTTCATCGTCAAAATCTGGCGTCGCATCCGGTTTCGGGTAGAGAAGCTTGAATAGGTTGTACACGTTGCGTGCATACAACTGACTTGCATCCACAGGAATCGACGCCGGCAGATTGACTGCACCAACGATGGACACGCCGTCCTTGACGACGGTCGTGCCTGCCTTGGTCCATTCACAGTTGCCGCCTTGTTCAGCGGCCAGATCAATAATGACGGATCCGGGAGGCATTTGCTTCACCATCTCTTTCGTAATAAGCAGTGGTGCGCGTTTCCCGAATACCTGTGCCGTGGTGATCACGACGTTCACTTTGGGCAGACGCGCGGCGATCGCTTCGTGCTCTTTCTTGATGAACTCCGGCGAAAGCTCTTTGGCATAGCCGCCCTTTGTTTCCGCATCTTCAGGCATCTCCATTTCCACAAAAGTGGCGCCGAGACTTTTCACCTGCTCCATTACGGCAGGCCTTGGATCAAACGCTTCGACCTTTGCCCCAAGGCGTTTGGCCGTCGCAATTGCCTGCAGTCCGGCAACACCTGCCCCCAGGACGAGAACAGTGGCGGGGGGAACAGTTCCAGCCGCAGTCATCAGGAGAGGAAACATTTTGCCCAGTTTCTCGGTGGCAAGAAGAACAGCCTTGTAGCCGGCAACGGTGGCCATGGAACTGAGCGCGTCCATACTCTGTGCTCTGGTAATCCGCGGAATATACTCCATCGAAAACCCGGTCACCTTTCTTTTGAGAAAGGAGGATATCACCGCAGTGTTGGCAAGTGGTTGAAGAAACCCGATATAGGTTGCTCCGGTCATAAATAGATCCGACTCCAACTTGCGGGAAGATTTCGCCGGGGATTGCACTTTCAAGATGATGTTCGCCTTACGATAGACTTCTGCGGCAGTGTTGGCGACCTTCGCCCCTGCCTTCGAATACAATTCATCGGAAAACGAGGCATGCGTTCCCGCACCACGCTCCACTATAACATCATGTTTATCGCGGACAATATTCTGAACAAGGGAGGGCACCATAGAAACACGCGTCTCGCCGGCAACAACCTCTCTCGGAATACCGATAATCATTCACATTCCTTTCAAGAAATGAAATCAATGGAAGGGGACAAATGTGCGGAGCCCTCGTGAGCCACCTTCGTCACCGCAAAAAATACGGTCATCGTGGTGAGAGCGGCATCATGGTACAAAAATCCGTCATCAGCATCAACCCTTCATCCACGCATCTCTTGTGCCATACTGGAGCCCCCTTTTTCGCGTGCATCCACCTGATATGCGGAATCCTGACGGTTCTTCTTCTTGCGAATAAGAATCACTTCGCAACTACGCGATTCCTACCGTCCGGCGAGACCTAGTGTTTGATTTTCCCTCACCGTTTGAGTACTTTGGGATGCCTCATGACGCAATCCGGAGAGTGCATGCCAACGGCGGTAATTTTTGATTTCGGTAACGTCATTTGTCACTTCGACAACGCTCTGTTCCTGCAGCGGCTCACTTCGTACACTGACAAATCCTATGACGAACTTGAATCGCTCATTTATTATTCCTCCGATCTCGTCCGACGGTATGAAACCGGTTTGGTGACATCCGATGCATTTATCGAAAATGTTACCAGAATTTGTTCGCTGTCAATCTCCAGGAGTGAATTCGTCGATGCATTCACCGGAATCTTCTCTGATAATCACCGGGTCATCAATTTGGTCCGCATGTTGAAAACAGAATACGCACTTGGTCTCCTCTCCAACACCAACGAATTGGATTATCAGCGAGCGATCATGACGTGCCCGGTCTTCGGCTTGTTCGACTCCGTCACGACTTCTTTTCATGTGGGTGCACTCAAGCCCGCAAAAAGAATCTACGAAGATGCTTTACAAAAACTGCAACTTCCTGCGGCGGAGTGCATCTTTATCGATGATATCCCTTCGTATGTAGAAGGCGCAAACGCTATAGGCATGAAGGGAATCCAGTACACCTCGTACGAACGGCTTGTTTCGTCGCTCGCAAGTCTGGGTGTCCATGTTCAACAGAGAAGGACGCAGGAACCGTGACCGATCACCAAGCCTGGAAGACGCTCTCGCGAACCGCAATTCTGCGTCATAGCAAGTATCTCACAGTTGAGGATCACGTCGTTCAACTCCCCAACGGCACGACCATCAACAACTGGCCGTGGCTTGCCATGCCGGAGTATGTGAATGTCGTTCTTGAGACTGCTGAGAAAGTGTTTCTTTGTTTTCGACAAACAAAATATGCAGCACAAGGCGTTACGCTCGCACCGATCGGCGGATACTGCGAACCGGGTGAAGAGCCGTTGACCACAGCGCGCAGAGAAGTTCTGGAAGAGACCGGGTATCAGGCCGGGACGTTTCTTCACCTTGGATCGTTCGCCGCCGATGGAAATCGCGGCGGCGGCATCGGACATCTGTTTCTTGCCCGCGACGCTCGCCCGGTTGCAGAGAGAGTTAGGGACGATCTGGAGGAGCAGGAGTTTGTGTTTCTCTCCAGGGCTGAGCTTCGCCGTGCATTGCTCGCCGGTGAGTTCAAGGTTCTCGGATGGACCGCGGCAATTGCGCTTGCGTTGATCGCCACGGAGAACAATGACTTATGAAATCAAAACCGGAGCAGCGAAAGAGCCGCGCATCAACCACCATACCCGATGAAAGTCTTCCGCTCTATTGCGATTTCACCTGTCGTTACGCCGAATTTCCAGAACCGGATGTTGTTGGGGCCTGTCGGAGAGAAATGGGCGTCTGGTGTTCGAAACTGACCCGGTACAATAATAAGAACGCCCGATGTCTGGCGCGCTAACAACAATGTGTTCAACACTATGCAAACGTTAAGCTCCGTCAGGGTTTTCGCGCCGGCAAGCATCTCAAACATCGGCCCGGGTTTCGATGTCCTCGGCGCCGCAATCAATGCGCTGGGCGATGTTGTGTTCGCCCGACGAACGAAGACTACC
>DASWHW010000205.1:0-3247 GCA_036397975.1 Bacteroidota bacterium | reverse complement strand
GCAGGACGACTACGTCCTGACCGGCAGACAAGTGTTTCAACAATGCGTACACCTGCTGCAATCGTGGGTTGCTTCATGTGTGAATGAATTATCGAACTCAAACAAAAAACAATTTTATCTTGACATTGAACAAGCAGACCGCGGCTAAGCTGCGGCGACGAAACCTCCAGGACTGTACTGTCGGTACCGAGCCGAGCCAACATTTATGATTGACGTACATCTTTTCACTCCGATTCACACTTGCCAGTCAAGCCAACGCTCAATCCGTCAGCTTGTTCAAGATTCGACAGACTTATCGTTTCTCAGATAAGTCGAGGTCGAATCCAAATCCCGACGTCTTTATGTCGGGGAGCCGCTGGTTAGCATTTGCCACCGTCCCAAAAAGGTGGGACGGTTCTTTCAGAGAGTAGCTCAAAATTAAGTCCTTGATTCTGCATTAGTTACAATGAGCTACTTAGGAGGCCGCAAGTCTATTTTGTATCTGCAATCGAAACGATAATCGGAATTGACTCAGGATGAATTACCGGATTCCCTTCGTAGTACTCGAAGTGATTATGATGAGGAAATGTTGCATCCCGCTCAAAAGTGAAAAATGAACTCAATGCATCAAGCGCTGACGCCGACCCAGATATTATTACTTCCTTGAATTCTCTCACTTCGACTTTTGCTGGCCCGTCAACTTTACGAAATACGAGCTTTGGAATTGAGTGAGTGTAAGGAGCTGGATCGAATTCTGTCTCCGCAAAGACTACCAACTCATCTCTTGAAGAATGCAGCAATTCGGACAGGGACTCTCTCAGTTTGATGAAATTCTCTACCGTGCTTGAGATGTCCAATTCGTATGGTTCAGTAAAACTGATTTGGATCATGAAGCTCCTGCTTGCGGCCTAACATAGTGATTATGCCGACGTGTTCCGTGATATAACACGGACTCTTTCCGTATATCATGCAGAGTTACCTGATTTCGTTTTCCATATCAGACCCAGCCACGGAACACGTCAGATTCCATGGGTCAAATATATTCTACTTCTCAGGAATTTGCAACAGCAGAATGTTGCGGTTGCCCGTGGACGGAGGAAGTTCTGCCACAGATTATTTCAGAGCTTCAGGTGTTTTATTTCAACCTGACGCAACGAGCTGTTCCGGCAGCTTAGAAAGGATGCAGCGGCGACCGCGAGGCAAGAATAACTATGTCTTTAGAGTGTTCTTCGGAGAATGTCTCCATGTTGATCCCGCCGTAGAATGTTGTTTGACTGAATCCTGCTGCAGCGAGTGTCTCCTGCAGTTCCCGTACCGTCCAGGGACGGAGGCGAATTGAGCGCATGCTATCCGTGAGGTTACCGTTTTTCCGTGTTAGAGTGAGCAGGTTGAACTCAATCCAGTCCTTGCAATACTCATACGAACGGACGAAAATCTTGTCGTCCGCTTCCTTCACGCTCTGGATCTTCTTTTTCTCTCGAAGGATTTTGCGAAAGTTAACAACCTGTGCAAACAGAATTCCCTGTTCATGAACAAGGGAGGAAAATGTCGTCAGGGTGTTCTGCATCTCTCCCTGCGATAAGATATGGGCAAGGGTGTTCCCCATGCAAAACACTGCATCGAAGCCTCCATCGAGTTTTTCAGGAGTGGTCTGGAAATTCGATGCGATCGCTTTCACGTTCAGGTCCAACGCGGTTGCGTGTTCTTTGACCTTCGCAACCATCGCCGGCGAAACGTCCACGGCAGTCATGTCAACGCCGAGTTTTGCAAGTAAGAAGGAATGGAAACCCGTTCCACAGCCTGCATCAAGCGCCCTCTTAATCCTGTGGTTTTCCACCAGCACGCGGAAGAAAGGTCGATCGCGGACGAAGCGCTGTTCGAAGGAAGTCATTGCGTCATAGTCGGGCGCAAGGTCGTCGTAGAAACTCCTGATGTCCCCGTTTGACAATGCTTGGTCAATCATTGGGTCCAAAGTCCGGAACCTGTCCGCGGAAATGTTGATAGATGGGCGCGTCCAACTCCTGGAAGCGCCGTTGATATTCCTGCGAGGAAATTGAATTCTGCCAAACACCAAACACCATCGCCATACCGGTGATCGCAACAAACACCCCGGCGACCAGCGTTCCCATCACCCACGTGGGAACGGCGCGCTTCGCTTTCGGCAGCCGCATCTCCAGAGTATTCTTCACGGGGCAGGCTTCTACACAGAGCAAACACGAGGTACACTCGTCGCTCCGGACTCTCTTCACAGCATGCACGTTGATGTTCGCGGGACATGCCTTCGTGCACAGCTCGCAATCGATACAGGTGGAGAAGTTGCGTGTAATCTTCAGCGGGCTCAGCCAACTCAGAACACCGAGGAGCGCGCCATACGGGCAGAGGAATCTGCACCAGAAATTCTTGATGACCACCGAGAGCAGCATCAGGATGATAAGCGTCCAGAGAGCGAACGTGGATATCTCTGCGAAGAACAAATACATCTTAATGTCCGCTACCTTATTGTAGGGACTGTAGATGAACACACGCAGCGCCTCGACCGTCATAGTAGAGATGGCATAAACGAAGTAAAACAAAAGGAGGTACTTCAAACTTCGCAGCGGATAGTCGAGCCACCGTGGAAGCGTCAGGTTCCGCCGAAATATTTTCTGGCCAAGCATCCAGAGCGATTCACTGAGCGTGCCGATCGGGCAGAGCCAGCTGCAGAAAGATTTCCTGAGAACGATACTGACGCCGACGATGGCAAGGAGGATAAAGATCGAGGCCGGGTGAATCCCGTTGATTATCCCGGTGTCAATCCAGTACTTCATGCTCATCAGCGCGCTGATGGGAAGAAACCCCTCTGCTCCCGGCGGGCGCTCAACGTAGTGCGCTACTCCTCCTGACAATCCCCACTTCGTGAACAAATAGAATTCAATCCCGATCCAGACGCAGAGTAACACAAACGAAGCTTGAATTGTAGAGCGGAGGAACTGCGAGTCTTCCCGCAAACGCCACAGGAGGCGCTTGTACCAAACCGGCTCCAGGGAAAATTTAATTGGCTTTTTTTGTAAGTCCCGCGGAATCTTCTTTACGGTCGGTCGTTTTTCCTTCTTTGATGGGTTCACCGAATGGAGGATGGCGACGGGTTTGAGGTCGAGGATGGCGTTATCTGTCCGCTCCAACTCGAGGATGCTCATTGAGCAACTTCCTCATGATATCCGGGCTTCTCCATTCGCAGGGCGAGCTCATTGATGTTCTTCCCGGCAAGCATCTTGTAGAGACCCTCCCG
>DASWHW010000204.1:0-37756 GCA_036397975.1 Bacteroidota bacterium | reverse complement strand
TCGGGCGGGATGACGGCGTCCTGTTTGCGGTTACTTACCTCACCGACGGAAGTGGGGTAAAACTGGCGAGCATGCGACTTGTTTCAAAGGTGCGTGAAATGCCGGATGGCGGGCTTTAGTCAAAGTTGAACTCACAATAATCAAAGGAGTTGTGTCATGAAAAGCATTCTTGTTGTTGCAGCAATAACTGTATCCTTCCTAAGTGGATGCAGTGACGAAGTATCGAACAATCCAGTGAAATCACCACAGTCTTTTCTCAAATCCCCTGATGGTGGCAATGTCATTCTGATAAACTCAGATGTGAAGGACCCTGCGGGATTCGGCAACGCGATCCATGTGGAAGGAAGCGTGTCCTACAAGGTCAGAGACTACATTGAAGATCTGGCCAAGAAAGCTCTTCCCACCGTTGACGTGTCGATTTTCACGCGGGCTCTTCTGACCCCAATCGATGGTCAGTTAACCGCAGCGTCCATTGAGTGTGGCTGGGAGGCAGGGGGCTCATCTACCGATCGGGTGTTCTTAACTCAAATTGATTACGGCACTCTGGTCAAATCATATCTCATCAACGGTCGGACTGACGGAGCGCGTCTGTTGATTACGTTTCGTGTTTCCAAGAAGGGTCTCGAAATGCAGGATTTGCGGGTTGTTGTAAAGCGTACTCCTCCTCTAGACGATACCAAATGAGATATAGCTGGCTGTCCCGCGCCGTTTGTAACACGGCGCGGGCGAGCAGCTCTTGGCAAGAAGCCCAAAAATATTCGCAAACTTTCTTGACACTTAGCAAAAATCGAAGTATACTTCCCCCGTGTTCGTCTTGAACACATTCTAGCCTCCCCAAGATCTATCGTCTGTCTCACACTAGCATCCGAAAGCGACGTGAGCGAACAACGGTCCTTTATAAAGTCAGTAACTCGGTATTGTGCTGCTGACGAATCTCTCCGACCTCTACAGGAGGCAAGATGAAATCACTCCCTCTCTACTATGCCACTAACCGAAACCACCTTCCCGAAGCTTCTCGCTGGAATCCGTCTAGCTATGGCACTGATTTTAGCGAGGATGGTCGGGAAAATCTCCGCTTCGGCAAAGTGACGATCAGTGTTAACCAGACGGAGGTCAACAAATGTCTGAAACAGAAAGTCGATGGCATGGGCCCCGGAGATGGTGAAACACTCGAATCGTATTTTTGGAAATCTGCAGAGACGGCAAAGATCGAACCGTTCAAAGAGAACCTGGACGGCGGAGTACCGGACGACAAACAGGATCCGACCAAGTTCGGTTCGCAGGCATTCTTCAGCGATCTCAAAGAGGAGATGATGAAGAGTACCGACGTCCTGATCTACATTCATGGTTATAACGTCAGCTGGAATGAGGCAGTCGGCTCCGCCGCGGCGTTGCAAGAGATGCTCAACAGGAAAGGTCAGGGAGACAAAGATCAAAAAGTGATGGTCGTGCTCTTCACCTGGCCATCGGACGGAAGTCTATTTCCATTCCGTGCTTACAAAGCCGACCGGGCCGATGCGCGGGATTCCGGATATGCGGTGGGGAGAGCATTCCTGAAGCTCAGGGACTTTCTTGAGGATCTTCGGAACGATGCACGTGAGGGGAAAACAAAACTCTGCAGACAGGATATTCATCTCCTCTGCCACTCGATGGGCAACTACGTTTTACAGAATGCCATCGACAGGCTCGGTAAGTTTAATCTCGGGACCAACCTTCCCAGAATGTTTGAACACATATTCCTTTGCTCCGCTGATGTTGATGATTCTGTGCTGGAAGAGGGGAAGCCGTTGGGCAGACTTCACGAACTCGGCCAGAACATCAGCGTGTATTATAACCGGGACGATAGGGCGCTTCTCGTCTCGGACGTGACGAAATCAAATCCGCAGCGTTTGGGTACCAACGGCGCGGCGCGGCCATTCATCGTCCACAGTAAAATTCATCAGATCGACTGCACGTCGGTGGTACCCGGTCTTGTCGAACACAGTTATTACCTTGCCGGCACCGTGAACACGGACATCAGGTTATCGATCGATGGTCAGGGGCAGGATTCACCAAAACGAAAAAGAGAAATGACCGGAGAGCTGCCGAATGTGTGGAGAATGAAACGCGTCCGCAATTAGACCGGCGGATCGTGTCCCGGCAACTTCATGTACGATAAAGAAAGGATGTATCCATGGCTTCCAAAATATGGACCTATGAAACACTCGCACAGGCAAGCAGGGAAGAACTTGAGAACATTTTGCTGACGGGCAAGCCGCCTGACCTGGAAGCGCTGAACGGCTACATCTATTGCGGCTGGAACCATGAATGGATCGGCAGGTTGTCGGGGAAGAAGTTTAAGAAGGGCTTCATGAAGAAGGACGGGAAGAATTTCGGGTACAACGAGCTCGTAATTCAAGACGGGAAAGAATACCTGGGGGAATGGAAGCAACGGATCACCAACTCAGGCAAACCATCACAGCTTGGGTATTTTCGAACTTCGTATGTGAAGGACGAGCCGCCGATAAAACTCTACGAACCGTATCGGCATCTCGGTCACTTCAATTATGACCTCTCCGGTTGGCATAAGTGGTATTTGAGCTTCTTCCGGGTAATACGAGATTTTGTAGTCTTGCCCAATGAGGGAGATCAGACGTTAATGCTCTGTAAGGCGTATCTACGGGTCTTCCCGTTCCTCAATATCTTTTACTGTTATTTCCTCCTTGGGCACCGAAAGAAAATAGAATACCTGCCCTGGTAAAAACGTTTTATTTTGAAATCTTCCTGGAGCCAGTAATGATTGTGACCAAAGAAAACAGACTGAGAACCTATCTCAAGATATTGCTTGTGCTCTATCTTGCCCTTGTTGTGTTTTGCATTGTCAGTCTTTTTGATCATGCCCAGACAGCGGTCGAAGCGGCACTACTCACCGGTGCCACCACGCTTGCATTCCTGAATATGTTGGTCTGCTGGTACTCCATCGCCGATGTAAGACGCTTCTCTCTTCTTGTGAAATTGATTATTTGGGAGTCGATTGGAGCCGCCGTGATCTCTGCCTGTCTCCTCCTCTGGACGGACACCGGCGCTGTTCTTCAGCTGTGGCTTGTTTCGCCGTTGCTCAAGGACGTGCTAATCATCTCCATTGTACTGCATTTCGTCAACACCATTGTCAGCTCTCTTTTGTTGAATGCCGCGGAGCGTGAACGGTATGGCTTAAAATACTTTTCGCCCATGCAATTCAAAACTCTTGAAGCCCTTGCTGAAGTGGTAATCTATGGAGAAAAGGAAGTCATTTCTGCCGGAGAAGTCGCACACAATGTGGATACGTACTTCAAGAGCTTTCAGGCCAAATCCAAGTGGACGATGGCGATGGTGGTGACGCTGCTCTACTTCTACCCGATCTTGTCGCTGAATCCACCGCTTCCGTATCTCTCGTCGCAAGCAAGACTTGTCTTCCTAAGAAAGAGATTCTACCGTGATGTTGAAGCCAGGTTGATGCCCGAGTTTTGGAGAGTGCTAGCCCAGGGGTTTATTCGCATTGCAAAACAAATGTGTTACATCGGTTACTATAACGATAAGCGAACCTTCGCTTCCGTCGGTTACGTTCCGTTCTCGGAGAGAAAAAACACATCGGCAAAACTTGCACAGTCTCCGGTCAAACCAGCGCCCCCCTTGTTTGTGAAATCCGAAAAAGATGTCGGGCAGGAGAGGGTCGACGGCGATGTGGTTATTATCGGATCGGGAGCGGCAGCTTCCATTCTCGCCAAAGGACTGGTCGAGAAGGGGAGGAAAGTTCTAATGATCGAACGCGGCAACCATGAACGGCCCGAGACCTTCAACGAAAATGAAATGGAAATGGTGTCAAGGCTATTTCAGGATGGAGCTATTCAAGCGGCACGAGACTTCAGGTTCACAGTATTCCAGGGAAGTTGCGTCGGTGGATCGACGGTCCTCAATAACGCCGTTTGTTTTAAGATGCCGGAGAAAGTGCTTGACAGGTGGAATGATCCCAAAGGTTTCAACGCGGGCCTGAATAAATCGGAGGTCATGTCCTCAATGGATAGAGCGTGGAAGATGATGGGCGTGGAGCATATGCCGGAGGACAAAATATCACTGAATCCCGGAGGTTACCTCTTCAAAGAAGGATGCAAAAAACTCGGTTACGCTACCGCACCGAATGTAATCGATTCCGTTGATGCAAACATTTCTCAGTGCCTTGGCTGCGGATATTGCAACATCGGATGTCAGTACAACAAAAAACTTTCTATGCTCACGACAATTCTCCCCCAGATTCAACGCCAATCCGGGAAGGAAAGCCTGGAGATTATTGCGGGTTGCGAGGCGGTCAAGATTCACCGCAAAGGGAACAAGATTGCTTTCGTCGAGGGAAGGTTCAACAATGGCAGAAAGATCAAGGTTTACGGCAAAACATTTGTCGTGTCGGCCGGAGCAATTTCTTCCAGCATCCTTCTCCTGAAGTCGAAGCTTGGAATAAAGAACGCCGGCAAGAAATTATCGTTCAACGTTGGATCACAAATGACAGCAGCCTTTCCAAAGAAAATCGATTCGTACGATGGGCTTCAGATATCTCATTACATGAAAGTTAGTCCCGACACGGGCTACGTTATGGAATCGTGGTTCAATCCCCCGATGTTCCAATCCACTGCAATGCCGGGATGGTTCGAAGATCACTACAAGAACATGAAGAGGTATGACCGGCTTGCCTGCGTCGGACTCCTGGTAGGCTCAGAGTCGAATGCAGTAGCGCGCGTTGCGGGACTTACCGGCAGAGAAATTGACTACACTCCGACAGGAAAAGACTTTCAAACGTTATTGAAAGGGCTCGAACTTTCGGGGGAAATTATGTTTGCCGCGGGTGCCGAGTCAGTCATGCCGAACACATTCAAGTATTATGAATTCAAATCCGTTGCCGAGCTCAAAAGGATGCCTGAACTGATCAAGGATTCGACTGAAATTACATTGGGCACAGGTCACCCGCAGGGAGGAAACATTATTGGAAGTTCCGCGGAAACGGGCGTTGTCAACCAGGAATTCAAAGCGTTCGGGTATGACAATCTCTACGTCTGCGATGCGAGCGTGTTCCCCACAAGCCTGGGAGTCAACCCGCAACTGACGGTGATGGGACTTGCTGATTATGCGGTGAAATTTGTAGCTGCAAACGGAGGATAACAATCGACTATGAGTATTGCCCAGTTGCTCTTGGCATGCGAAAAAGAAGGACTCACGCCCGAGTATCGAACGGGATCAACGACACCGATCGCATTCAATGCCGGGAATGCCGAGGTGTTCGTCGTGAGCGATTTTCATACGGGAGCGGGAGTAGATTCTTCCGGGGTCTATAGCGGGACGGAGAATTTCTTTGCTGATGGATCGTTTGCCCGTTTTCTTGAAAACGCACACCACTCCCTGAATGGCAAACCGGGACTGCTTGTCATCAATGGAGATTTCATTGACTTCCTCCGGATCGTGAACGTCCCGAGAGGCTTGGATTTCCAGCGTTGGCAGGATATGCTGGCGAGCGTAGGTATTGCGATGGACAAAGATGCCCTTGTGGCATCCATTTCGAAAAAGGAAAAAGAGAACTACGGACTCAAGACGCATGACTTCAAATCGGTGTGGAAGCTTGATGTTTGCGCTCATGGGCATCCGGCGCTTTTTGCGGCACTTGCGGAGTGGTTGAAGCTCGGGCAGCATTTGGTCATCGTCAAAGGAAACCATGACCTCGAATGGTATTGGCTTGCAGTAAGAAATTACCTTCGCCTCACGCTTGCAAAATTTATCAACGAACAGACTAGAGAAGGGGTAGAATCAATCCTGAAGTCGGACGTACTTCCGCGACTCACATTCATCGACGATGCGATGATTGTTGACAACGAACTCTATATTGAGCATGGCCATCGGTATGACAAGTTTTCCAATGTGCAAGGTGGTCCACTCTGGGGATCCAAGGAATTGAATATTCCATTCGGCTCGTTTATCAATCGCTACTTGCTGAACAATCTTGAGATGATCTACCCGTTTCTTGACAATGTTCGCCCCAGCGGGAACGTCCTGCACATGCTGATGCGCGAACGGTTCTTCCATGGTCTCAAGGTCCTCTTCAAATACATTCCCTTCACATTCAAGATGATTCCGAAGAGGTACGCACATTACATGCTGAAACCGTTGGTCGGTTACGCGCTCGCGATCGGATTACCGATCGTCCTGGTCTTGTTCTTATGGGGAAATCGTCTTTGGCCGCTGCTCTTTCCAGAAAGCTCAACGGGTCCGCAGAACGTGGGAGATGTTGCTCTTGGATTCCTCACTGGCATTCTCAAGGAAACAGCACTGCTATTCCTGAGCTATCTTGGTGCTCGCTTTATCTCATGGGTACAGCTGGAGGAGCCGAGTTCATTGTTCAGGGATGCAGAAAAACTCTTCAGCAAATTCCCGCACTGCCGGTTCTTTACGATGGGACA
Source organism: Bacteroidota bacterium (assembly GCA_036397975.1). Classification (GTDB taxonomy): domain Bacteria; phylum Bacteroidota; class Ignavibacteria; order UBA10030; family UBA6906; genus SZUA-287. The sequence continues at coordinate 31,298 of DASWHW010000204.1, read as the reverse complement.
CACGCACAATCCTGAGCAGCATCAGATTGACCAGTGGTACGTCAACTCTTCAACCTGGATACCGGTCATCGAAGCATCGAGCGCTGCGCTACGTGAAGATCGGACATACGCGGTTGTCCAATTCGGACGGGAAAGTAATGGTCTTCTCAAGAGTTCTCCGCTGCAACGCTGGAACGACGATGCCAACCGATTGGAGCCACTCCCCATCGTCGTGCGCGACTAAGTTCAACATAAAATGGTAATTTCATGAAGCGATTGATTCGATTCTTGGGAATAACAATGACAGTGTGGATGTGTGCAGGAATGTTTACGGGTTGTTCATTCAATCAATGGGGGCGCGACCTTGGTGAGGGGCTTGTCGATGGTGCAGGAGAGCAGGCTGACACCATCGGGATCCAGCTTGTGAAAGGCTTGACCGGCACGCTGACCGACTCATTGACGAAACGAGAGTTGAGTTTAGTTGTCTCGCAGTTGGGAGACACATTGGTCTCGAGGGTCACGGCAGTGCGTGATTCCTTACTCGGCTTGTACACCGAGCAGTGGTTGAGCAGGGCAAGAAGTAACCTTGTAGGGGCGGAAACAAAGAAGGAGATTGCTGCGTTGCGCGAGGAACTGATCGGTCAACGATCGCGCTTGCTGCTTGCCGATCTAAGAAATGAACTTCTCGGCGAGGCAACGCGCGGCAAGGTCGACTCGCTCAGAGCAGTTCTCCTTGGATCCGGAACGCGCATGGCTATCGACTCACTTATTACCGCTTCGATCACCTCCATCGCGCTCGGCTACGAGCAGAACATCAAGCCGAAGATTATGGAGCAGGAAGGTCTGGTGAAGAAATATGCAACGCAAATACTCTGGACCGGCGGGGGTGTTTCTGCCGGACTCCTTATACTTGGTGGTATTCTTTTCTCGCGCTACAAAAAGAGCAAGAAGGCTCTCGAGGTCATGACGTATCAGATCGATAAGATACCTGATGAAAAGGCGTACGACGAATTAACGCATCGGATAAAAGACCAGGCCAAGAAAGAAAGTGTTGAGCCATTTCTACGGAAGGTCCTAGCGGAGCAGGGAATAAATTGATCATTTCGCGCCGAGTGGCGCATGAAAAAAGACGATCCATACAAAACTCAAAGGAGATTTCCAATGGAATTCCTCCAGAATATTTTCAATCGAACTGCGGTGCAGCCCCACGATCTCTGCAAGATCAAACCGGGCTCACCGGAGAAGCTGCGAGGGCAGATCCTTGACGCGGTGAACAACCTGAATGGTCGCATGGCTGAGATCTCCCCGAGTAAGGACTTCTCCGATCAATACCTCCAACTGATTTCTCAAGCGAGAACCGCTGCAGATGCGAACAGATGGGGCCCCGCATGCTCAGGCGTCTGGGAGGCAACCTTTCTGGTGAACCGGGCAATTGAAACGATTAATCGCCGTTCACTGAGAATCTGGTTGGTTCTTGCGCCGTTCGTGTCGTTTGCATTTCTGTGGCTTCTTGAATTGCTGATTTACTCATTGGGGGATAGTTATCCGGGGATGTGGATGTTGCGGGCGGAGAACTTCCCGTTCTTATGGTGTGGCGCAGTCGGCGGGACCACCATCGCATATTGGGGTCTCGTCAAACATACCATCCAGCTTGATTTCGACGATCAATACACCCTCTGGTATTTTTTCAAGCCAATGCTGGGAGCAGTGTTTGGACTTGTCTCGGTAGTTGTTCTCCAGGCCGGAGTGTTTACCCTGGGAGGGGATGTGCAATTGACCGATGATAACAGGCTGCCGCTCTATATAGCCGCGTTCCTTGCCGGCTTCAGTGAACGCTTCTTCATGCAGTTGATCGATCGCGTCATCACTGCAATCTTCGGCGGATCGCCGGAATCTTCCAAGCGACTTGGCGCAAACGTAGGGACAAAGCCCGACCAGGCAATAACGATTGAACCGGCCGGCGAGGCAGAGGAAAAATAAAGCGAACAAAATCTTCTAGGTCATTCAAACAGCAGGTAACCTTATGGCAGATTGGAACCCCAATAATCGCGCATGCACAACGACGTGGACAACGCTGAGAGTACTGGATCAAACTGATAAGCCGTTTAAGAAATCCGGAACGATCACCATGGATAAGCTTACGTATTGGAATGCTGCAGCTACTCCGGCAATGAGGAAACTTCAGGCGACAACAATTGCAACGCAGATGGACAATTTCTTCCGTGAAGTCCGAGGGGCGAAATATGAAAAAGGAGTAGCTCAACAAAGTGCGGTTGAAGACAGCGTTGAGACATTAACCGATGCAGAGAAAACGATCAGCGATCTAGCCGGGGTATGCGATGATAATTATCTCTTCTGGGGAGAGGATATCAATGGATAGCTTTGCGGCGGTCTTTCTCGCACTTGTCTTTCTCTTGTTTATTGTTCAGGAGAAAGCTCTGTGTCAGGAAAGCGATGTGAGTCTTGATTCACTAGAATCAATGCTTCCTCTGCCGCCGGGGCTGTCTCTTCTGGAGGAGACTCTCGCGGGGATTTTGGAAGATCCCGAAACGCTCAACAAGGTACTGGATACATATCTTCGCAGCGATTATGGATGGAAGGTTCTGAAAGAGCTTCATCTTCAGTTCAAGACCTTCCATGCTGATTCAGCAACGGCGTTGGGGTTCGGATATTCATTTCAGAAGGATATCAGCACGAGGTACTTTACCAAGAATACTGTCGACCGGATTGGTCAAAGCATTTCTGTGAGTGCGACCGGGAATGTTGCCTTCCGAAGGATGATTAACCCTCAAGACTTTCTCAACGCCGATGTCTCTGTGCATATCTTCGGTTCACACGGCGGTGTGGTAAAGGTAACAGACGAGGTGAAAGATAAACTCAACGCGCTGGAGGATGAACTTGTCCTTATTGAGGACCAGGAAACGCTGAATGCAAGTCCTGTGTGGAAGGAATTCTTTGGTATTGTTCAAAAGAATATGACCACCCAGACGTATTGGGATATTGCCGCTGTTGGGGCACTGGAATCTGACCAGTCATTTCGAACCAAACAATACGTTTATGGTCTCGACGCCGGACTTGATGTGAAGGCATGGAATAGGAATACAGTTCTTGCGAGTGTGAATGTCTTCGACTGGCCATTCGCGGCAATTCGATGGCTCTCCGGTTACGATAATGAGTTTATTCCGCGAGGCTCGACGATTCCAACCCTGTTGTTGGGGATCAAGCAGGTTGCCCCGGTGAGCGGTGATCCACGCAGCCTGGTGGGCGATGGATCGAATTATGCCCGCCTTAATGTCGAGGTTTCCTTTAAGACACCGATCAGCAGTGATGCGCATTTTGCCGCCAACTTTCGCTACTTCAAAGAACTCGGCGCGTCTCAGGGTGTAAAAGCGGCCAACCTTGATGAGCAAGTATTCTTCACCTCAGCGCTCACACTCTCAAATGGGCTCTTTGCAAGCTACTCAACTGGCAGGCTTCCATTCGATGCGAGAGATGACCAAATCTACGAGCTTGGTTTTCAATTCTCGTTCTAATAAAAGGCACGGCAGTATTTGTAATACTCATCGATTCGGATTGTTGTCCCCGTTACCGAGAAGTGATCGCGTTTCCTTGTTTGTTCAAACCTGATTCAATATCTTTGCACGTAAACCGGCGAAGGCGTTACGATAGGATTGCTCTCCTGGTCTCTTGTTCTTAGATCCAGCATCAAACCTCTTCCTCGAGGAAATCATGAGTCGTGCGATTCTCTTGTCGATCACCCTTTGTTTCTTCTCCTGCGCAAAGCAATCCGATTTTTCTTCCGGCAAAATTATTGATCTGTCGTACTCCTTTGATGACAAAACTATCTATTGGCCAACTGAGAAAGGATTTGTTTTCGAAAAGGGCTTCCAAGGGATCACACTAAAGGGGTACTTCTACTCCGCGAACAGATTCTGGACGCCAGAACACGGGGGTACACACATTGACGCGCCGATTCATTTCAGCAAAGACGGCCGGACCGTCGATTCAATACCCTTGGATCAGTTGATCGGGAGCGGGGTGGTTATCGATGTTTCAGCAAAGTGTCTGGCTGACCGTGACTACCGGGTACAGGTCGGAGACATCCTCGCCTGGGAGAGCGAACATGGCAGATTACCGGACGGTTGTATCGTTTTGTTGCGAACGGGGTTCGGCAGGTTTTGGCCGGATCGAATGAAGTACATGGGTACGGACGAGCGCGGAGATACAGCTGTGGCGAAGCTTCATTTTCCAGGCTTGCATCCCGATGCTGCCAAATGGCTCCTGACGAGCCGTTCGATCAAAGCAATCGGACTCGATACTCCAAGCATCGATTACGGACAATCACAATACTTTGAAAGTCATGTAATAATGTTTCGGAACAATGTGCCTGCGTTTGAAAATGTTGCGAACCTCGATCGATTGCCGGCAAAAGATTTCGTTGTGGTGGCGTTGCCAATGAAAATAAAAGGCGGAAGCGGAGGTCCGCTTAGAATCATCGCCATCTTGCAGGATCGTGAATGAGTCCTCCAAACTTGCCAGGAAACCGTAATCTGGAACAAATGAATAGCCACACCTGATGACCATACGAAAGGCCACAGAAAGGGACATTCCACAACTTCTGAACCTCATGAAAGGTCTTGCCCGATTCGAAAAATACATCGATTCGTTTCGAGTGGAGGAGAAACATTTGCTGGAGCAGGGGTTTCGTAAAGACCCTCCGGATTTTTACGCACTCGTTGGGGAAAAGGGCGACGGATCGCTTTTGGGAATGCTCGTTTACTATTTCGTTCCATTTACCTCACAGGGGAAACCAACATTGTACATCAAAGAGCTTTTTGTCGATGAGCGTGGAAGGGATAGTGGAGTTGGGACGGGTCTGATGAAAGCAGCAGCAGAAATAGCACTAAATCATGGCTGCGGCGCGATGAAATGGTTGGTGGCTCAATGGAACAAGGATGGCATTCGCTTCTATGAGCGCCTTGGTGCCAAGGCAAACCCGCAGTGGGTGGATTTTATGATGGAGGAAGATGCTATGGAGAATCTGATTCACTCACTTACAACTGCATTAAAAGGATCAACTCCGCACACTAAAAATGAAATGAATAAGAAACAGACTTTCAAATCATTTGGAGGGCCGGGCAATCTCTTGCCACAGAGTGTTAGTGACGGTGAGCGAAAAACCGCCTTAAAAGAATCCCACGATGGAAAAGGGAAGACTGTGAGAGTCCTTCTGGAAAAGAAAGGGAGAAAAGGAAAAATCGTTACCTTGGTGAAGGGACTCCAACATAACCCCACCACATTGGAAGATATTGCGCGCATTCTTAAGAAATACTGCGGAGCAGGAGGGACGGTGAAGAATGGAGAGATTGAAGTTCAGGGTGATCAACAGGAAAAGGTGAGACAAAAATTACGAGAGATGAACTACGTTCTAAAGCCCCTCTGAGAATCGGTCTTCCTTGCCTTTTTCCCCAAGCTGACTACATTGTGGGCCCTTACGCAAACATATTCAAGGCGCCGGAAAGTGCATGCACTACACTATTCCGGCGTTTGTATATCTCATACTATTAGCAGAAAGGATACTACATCACAATGAAAAAGATACTGATAGCGTTTTTAGCTCTCTCGTCTGTGTCGCTGGGGCAAGATACAGCGAAGGTTCCGGTATACGGCTGGACCCACAACGCGGTCGCAGGATTAACACTCTCACAGGTTTCCTACACGGATTGGTCGCAAGGTGGGGATAATGCGTTGGCATGGGCAGCAACAATAAATGCTAAATCTGTGGACGACCTTGAGGAAATCAATTGGACGAATGGATACAAATTCGCATTCGGTCAGGCCCGGCTATCCGATCAGGGCTTGCGCAAAACAGATGACAAGATTGATCTTGAATCGATACTCACCTACAAGACTGGCTCATATATCAATCCGTATGGTGCCGTCACGTTCAAATCACAGTTTGCCACTGGTTATAAATATGATGCCGGAGTGAAGACCGCGGTTTCTGCTATCTTTGATCCCGCTTATCTTACCCAAAGCGCTGGTGTAGGTTATCAGCCAATTCCTCAGATCAAGACGCGGCTTGGAGCTGGCGTAAGAGAGGTACTTACTTCGAAGTATCCCGCGTACGCAGATGATCCGTCCACGCCAGAAATAGAAACAACAAAGATTGACGGTGGATTCGAATCAGTCACTGACATCGAATGGAAATTGGCAGAAAATATCGCACTCCTTTCAAAGCTCGAGCTCTTCGCTCCGTTTAACACTCTTGACGAAATTGTGGTGCGCAGCGACAACACGATCGTGGCTAAGGTTAACGAGTACATTACCGTCAATCTAAATGTTCAACTACTCCAGGAGCCCACGATCACGCGAAGGACCCAGGTGAAAGAGACGCTTGCGATCGGGCTGAGTTACACGTTGCTGTAAGCGTGGTTTGCGTTTGAGAGAGGTTGTTTCGTATCTTCTTGCGGTAGTCGGAGAGCTGGCAGAACGGCTATTGCACCAGTCTTGAAAACTGGCGCCCGCAAGGGCTTGGGGGTTCGAATCCCTCGCTCTCCGCAATGTGCTAATGTGCTATTGACAAAAAAAAGGGCACCATCATGGTGCCCTGTTTATTAGATCGATTTTCCGTCGATCACATATCGGTCTTGAGATAATACGGCAAACTTCTTCGCTGCTTTTCTCGCTGCGCTTTATAGCGTAACTCCTTTTTCTTGCAGTCGGGGCAACGATACGCACCGCTGTGTCCCACAAAAGTATTGCCACAAAATCGGCAGACGTTCGATACTCGCTTCTTCACCATGCACTTTTCCTTATGTTACTTTCGACAACTAATGTGATTCGCGTTTGGGTCACCTGGTCCTATAACGTGAAACATGGGGCTTGAGTTTCACAAGGAATGATTGACCATATTTTACTACAGAAAAAATTGATATTCAACCCCTTTTCCAATATCTTTTGCAAATTTTTTTTACTCATTTCTGTCCATAATCAATGTTTTTTGCCCACAACCTGGAATCAGGTAGAAATTACCGTTGATAATACCTGAAGCCACATCCCAGGTTTGAGATTTCTAGAGGCGCAACCTCCCAACATGCATCTCGAATCGGCAGTTCGCCTGGGTGGATTCCGGCAGCTCCCCATTGTTTCGGAAAATCCCATTAACTCTAAGTGAGGAATTAGTGATCTTGCGGTGAACGGTTTACGCCTTATTTAGGTTAAGATTTGATATAATTCGGTGAACTATCTTTGCGTACACCCTCCCATCAATCGACGAGGCAGATATGAGGACAATTTTGTTGCCTGCGCTTCTGCTTACCCTGTTCTTCTCCACGGAGCTCTTCAGTTTCCCAGATTCTCTGTCTGGAAAATATGAAATTGTTCCGGCCCAAGAGGGAGAACGTTGTGTCGTCTGTGGCAACCCACTTTCTCTTGATGACATCGCATTGATTGTCAAAGGACGACGTGTTCCTTTGAAGAAGGAAATGATGCAGGAGTTTCTTGCGAACGAAGAGAAGTACTTCGTGGAAATGCAACCCCGGGGTGCATTGTTCCAGGAGGACTCAGGGTTGAAGACAGGAACCTCTCTTGGGGGTGTAGGTTGGGGATGGTTTCTCTTCGGCGTGTACGTCCTTGCGGGATTACTCTCTAGTGGGTTTAGTGGAAATACAGCTTTACAACGGGGATTAAATCCTCGCCCCTATTTCTTTCTTGGATTTTTTCTTCCGGTTCTCGGATATCTCATTGTGTTGTCACGCAAATCGGAACCACAACAAGATCTTCCTCATGGTCTCGTGAAAATCCCTGAGACAAGCAAGCCGATTGCTTGTCCTGCATGTGGCTTTACGAATCATCCTACTGCCCGAACATGTTCAGGTTGCAAAAAGCCCCTTTCTCCTTTGCGCGCGTCAGAAGCTTCACAAGTCTTGTAAACTCCACAATGAGGACAAATCGATGCAAGTGGTAAAATCAAGTTTGGCTAAGACCTTGAAGGAGAAGATCGTTGCGATTCTTCACTCGGGAAGTTTCCAGAATGAGCGTCCGTATCTCCGCAAGAACAATGAGAGCAACATTCCGGGCTTCTATATAATAGGTGATCTCGCCGGTGCGCCGGTCATCAAGTATGCGATGTCGCAAGGTTTTGAAGTCATCGAACACATTGCAACCCTGCCAAAGGCAATTGGTGGCGAGGACAAAGAACTTCTCGATGTGGTGATTGTTGGCGCAGGAGCAGCCGGATTGAATGCTGCACTTCAGGCGGCAGAACGAGGTATGAGTTACGTTGTCATCGAGAAGGAGAAAATCGCCAACACGATTGAGAATTTTCCCGAAGGAAAATATGTGTACGCGGAACCAGACACACAGCCACCAAAGGGTAAATTATGGCTTGACGGTGGAGTGAAAGAGGATCTCATTCGTCGTTGGAACCAAATCATCGAAGAGAACAACGTGAACCTCCGGACAATGGAGTCGGTGACGAAGGTTGAAAATAAAAACGACATCTTCAACGTGACAACCACAAAGGATAATCTGAGAACGAAGCGTGTTATTCTTGCGACGGGGCAACGTGGCAATCCACGCAAGCTGAAAGTGAAGGGCGAAGATCGTGAACACGTGTATCATCGGCTCTATTCTCCCAAAAAATATAAGAACGAAAATATCGTCGTTGTGGGTGGTGGTAATAGCGCCATCGAAGCGGCTGTTACTCTGAGTGAACAGAATAAAGTATTCCTTTCATATCGGGCAGGAGAGTTCAGCCGTATTTTTAGGGACAACGAGAGAAAACTCAATGCAGCCATCGCAGCGAAGCGAATTGAACCCATTCTGAATTCGAATGTCACTGAATTTAGTGAGAAGGAAGTGACGTTGAAGGTGAACAAAGGCGCAGCCGATGACGTGAGAACTCTACCGTATGACCACGCATTCGTTCTCGTTGGTGCTGATGTTCCTCGGCAGTTCCTCAAGTCGCTCGGGCTCAAGATGGAGAATGAATGGGAGGGAAGCATCATTCGATCCATAGCCCTCACGCTCTTCGGTATGTTGGGGGTGTGGATTTTTGGAACCGGACGTGGGGGACACGCGTCTTTATTTGAATTTGATCTTTCTATTCTAGGCCCGACTGTAGGGGCGATAATCTGGGCGTTATCTCTTGTAGCGCTCGTTCGGTTTGGGATTAGAGGAGATCGTTTTGCATGGCTCGGCGTTTCATTTTTCGTGTGGTACACAGTCTATGGTGCAAAGCTGGGGAATGGCCAGGAGTTTTGGCCGTATGAAGGTTGGGGATACAAGTTCTTGTCGTTCTTTGAGAGACCATGGTCATTCTGGTATACTGTGATGTATACTTCCCTCATGACCTTCTTTGGAATTCAGGCACTCAAGCGGTGGGGCTTGGATCGCAAAGATACGTTTCAAATCTGGCGATACGTTTGCCTGATTAGCTTTCAATGGATTTTCTTCTTTCTCATTCCGGAATTCCTGTTCCAGTCAGCAGTCCAGCACCAATGGATAGGAGAGCGCCTCGCGACAGATCCTGCATTTGCCCAGCAAGCGTGGAGAAGCTACGGCATCGTGTATGCATGGCCTCTCTTCTTCTACACCTTCTTTTATAATCCCCACGAGGTTTGGGTTGTCTGGGGCGTCGCCCTCACGTTCCTCATCATTCCAATCTTTGTGCTTTTCAACGGCAAACGGTACTGCTCATGGATTTGTGGATGCGGAGGTCTGGCGGAGACATTCGGTGATCGATGGCGCCACCTTGCCCCTAAGGGGAAGACCTCCGTTAAATGGGAATGGATGAGCTACGCGGTTCTTGGTTTTGCAACCGTCGTTACAGTCTTTATGCTTGTTAAAGATATTTATGCAGTCTTCCGGGCCCCCGCAGAACTCGGTGTGGGCCTCTACCGCATTTATGCGGATGTCTGGATGGTAGGGATTCTGCCAGTGACACTCTATCCATTCCTCGGTGGGAAAGTCTGGTGCAGATACTGGTGCCCGCTTGCGAAATTGATGAATATCCAGTCAAATTTCTTTGCCCGCATTAAGTGGAGCAAGTTCAAGATCACCGCCAACGACAAGTGCATAGGATGCTATGAATGCTCTCGCAATTGTCAGGTTGGTATTGATGTAATGAGCTATAGTCTCAAACAGGAGGTGTTGGATAACAAGACCAGTTCTTGCATTGGTTGCGGGATCTGCGTTTCGGTCTGTCCGATGGATGTTCTCAGCTTCAAGAATCAGGACGGACACGAGAGTCACTCAGCGCCGATTCCCTTGATGAACTCCGCAGGCCAGATTATCGGTTAATCTATTCTTCCAGAAAGAACTTTCTCTGTCAACACAGGATGAATTGAAGAAAGCTGCCGCCCAAAAGGCAGTGGAGGAAATCAAGTCCGGCATGGTTGTCGGACTTGGTACCGGCAGCACTGCAAAATTCGCCATCGAAGCGATTGCGGCGAGAATACGTTCAGGGAGGTTGAAGGATATTGTTGGAATCCCAAGCTCCATACAGACGGAAGAACTTGCCCTGGCTGGCGGAATCCCACTGACGACCTTCGAGGAAAAGCAGCAAATAGACATTACGATCGATGGAGCAGATGAGGTAGATGCGAATCTCAACCTGATCAAAGGGGGCGGTGGAGCGTTATTGCGCGAAAAAGTTCTGGCTCAGGCGAGTCAGACAACCATCATTATTGTCGATGAAAGCAAGCTTTCGGATTCACTGGGTATGAAATGTGCAGTTCCAGTAGAAGTCATCCCATTTGCCTCTGCTGTTGAGCACAGGTTTGTTGAAAATCTTGGTGCGAAGGTATCACTCCGCCGGACATCAACGGGGGAAGAGTACCGTACTGATCAGGATAATCTCATTATCGACTGCAATTTCGGAATCATTCTAGGGCCTGGTTCTCTCGCGACCAAATTAAGTTCCCGCGCAGGTATTGTGGAACATGGACTCTTTATCAACGTGGCTTCAAAGATTATTGTCGCGGGAAGAACCGGAATTCGAACAATCGTCCGCACAAATCAATGAAAGCAAGGATGCCGATAGCGAGCTCAATTCTGCTGATCTCTATGTCAATCGGATTGTCGAGTAGCATGGCAACCGCAGGAGATCAATCAGATGGTGGCTTTGCGGTGGTGGAACTCTTTACGTCGGAGGGATGCTCTAGTTGTCCCCCTGCGGATCGCCTCCTGAGTGATCTTGTCGTTGGTTCGCAAACTGATGGAAAAAGGATTTATCCTCTTGCATTTCATGTGGATTACTGGGATTACATCGGATGGAAGGATCCGTTTGCACGACCAGAATTTACCCAACGTCAGCGAAGATATGCACAGGTTTTTCGTCTCTCGAGTATCTATACGCCGCAGATGATCGTGAATGGGAGCAAGGAATTCGTTGGTTCCGACAAATCGGAGTTACGCAAGGCGCTCGAGTCTGCCCTCGGTGCTTCGTCTGTGCCTGCAATTGGTCTACACACTTTGCCCGTTCAGGATAATCTAGTTCGTGTGGAATACAACTTGACGAACTCTCCGACCTCAAAAACTCTTAACCTAGCTTTGGTTGAACGCAACCTGCAATCCCGGGTTGGTAGAGGTGAAAATAGCGGCCGAACACTTCTCCACAATAATGTCGTGCGTGACTGGAAGGAAATTGTGGGCTCATCTGAGAATGGAAGTGTTGACCTGAAGATTCCTGGAGACGCCAAGCTGGAGAACATTTCTATTATTGCATTTCTTCAAGATCCGGAGACTATGGGCATTTACGCTGCGGCGATGTCGGCCCTTCCCTAAGTCCACCCTCAGCGATGTTGTGATCCAGAAGGTGAATTCCATTTTAACCACTAAATATGAAACAGGTATCGGGCCAGTTTAGGTTGTTTTTCTTACAAGAGGTATCCAGGCGGCTGGAGGAGTCTGTTTCTCGTTTGCGTATATGTCTGGGCTTGTTAACTACTGAAGAGATCTGGAGAAAGCCAAATGAGCATTCTAATAGCGTGGGAAACATTATTCTTCATCTCTGCGGCAATATGCGCCAATGGGTTCTGAGCGGCTTGGGAGACTTTCCCGACAGCAGGGAGAGAGATACCGAGTTCTCACAGCACGATCCAATTTCTTCTGATATGCTTTTGGACAAAGTTGATGAGGTTATGAATGAAGTCGAGTCTCTTCTCAAAAAAATGGGTGAAGAGAAACTTCTTGCTTCGTATCGAGTTCAAGGGTTTAGTGAAACAGGGATTGCAATTCTTCTCCACGTGGTGGAGCATTTCTCCTACCACGTCGGCCAGATAACTTACTACGTAAAACTTACGAAGGACATCGACACCGATTATTATAAAGGTGTCGATCTGAGCAGGAGGGGGTAGTTCTCTATTTTCCGTTGATCGGCTTCGTGAACAATTACTTGAGTTGATAGTGACGTATTTTATTCAGCTGCTTCTCTCACAACCGACGCCAAGACCCAACCAGATTTTCCCCCGCGCGTTTTTACTTGAACCCATGCGGGTCCGTGGCTCGGCGTAACTCTCTTCACAATCCCCACTCGCTCGCCATGACGAAGCTGCGCCCTTGAAACCACTTTGGAATTGAAAGACGATGCCGTCCTGAGACCGACGTTCGGAACCGTAATGGTACCGATCCGATCGAATTCGACTCTCTTTGGTGGCGGTACAACTTCCGGTGTGGGAGAGTTGGTCTCTGGAACAATCTCAGTGTACTCGGTGGCTGGAAGCGGGTCATCGTTGCGTTCGACTCCCTGCCCCGATTGAAATTGTACGAACGCACCGAGAAGGGTGCTGGCGGTGATGACCGCTGCAACGTAAAGGGAACTTGCCTTCTTCTTGTTCTTGAAGAATGCGATTTTTGGAAACGCCGGTCGTGAGGCCGTAGCGGTCTTCGGCTTTCCGTTCCGCATGAGCGGATGTGACGCGTCGGCAAGCCGTGGCAGATGACTGCCGGTTTGCGACCCGATTACTTCCGATTGTATTTCGGTCACGCCAATTGTAGGATTTGGGATCGCATAGTCGTTTCCGGCAAAAAAGTATCCAGCATCAAGGTGAGAGTTGCTCATATTAGCGTCCCGCTTCACAAATGCAAAAGCAATAATCTCAGCGCTAGGAAGTGCTGCTTTGATTGTGCCTGCAATTGCTTCTAAAGTAGTTCCGGTCGTGAAAAGATCTTCCACGATTAGAATCCGTGAGTTTTCGGGAAGTTGTTCCGCGTTAAACTGGTATACGCCCGACAACTCTGCTTGCTTTGCCTGCTTTCCACCGAGGGTTGCCATGTCGACGGTTGTCCGGGTTTTGTGTAATCTTTCTGGACAATAGCTGACTTCCGTGCGTCGGGCAACTTCCTCACAAAGTTTGTCTAAACTTGATGTCCCTCCGGCAACTGTTTCATCATGATCAAGGGCTCTGACAATACAAGTGAAGGACAATTCTGCACTAATGATTGGTGCAGTCAGTTCAACCCATTTCCGAACGTGGTGCTCTTCCGAGCTCTTGAAGAGTTCGAATGATTTCGACACCGTGTCCTGATATCCGGATCTTGGCGCGCGATAAAAGGCAAGGTGGTACGCATTCTGAATATCCTGCAACGCTCCGGGAAGAGGGATCAGTCTTGATGGACTATTCACGATACGCTCCTATCAATTTTCATACATGCTTGTTACTGTCTAACCAGTTATGAATGAGCTTCGGTAAGTGCTCATCGCAAGGACAAATTATGCAAAGAATACGCCAACCAAGGTAACATGCAAAAAAGGGAGTTATTGCAAAAAGAGTGAGGCTTTCAATCGATCCACGGAAAATTATTCCGGGCTGAAGGAAGGATTTGGGTCATGGGGAGGATAGGTGACTGATCACATCATCTTTCGATCAATCATGGGTGATCCACCTATTGTGGCGCTTCGCTGCTTAGATTAACTACCGCTCGTCCTCTGACTTTTCCCTCAAGAATCAGATGGATTTTGTTATCGAGTTCCCGGAGAGAGACGTCTTCGTGTAGAAGATTCAGGTTTGGAAGTTTCCAGGAGGTTGCCAGGCGATTCCATATTTCCAACCGGACATCCATCGGGCTAAATGCTGACCCGATGCCGAGAAGGTTTACGCCGCGGAGAATAAAGGGATAGATGCTCGTATGTAATTCGGCACCCGTAACATTGCCGCACGTTGTAATTGTTCCTTCTAGTTTTGTACTTCTGATGGCACTGTCGAGATACTCGCCCCCCACCGTATCAATAACGCCAGCCCATCTTCCTGAAAGTAGGGGGCGATGAGTCGTGTCTTTTACAGATTCCCTCTCGATTACTTCAGAGGCCCCGAGGCTCTTCAAGAATTCCTGTTCCTTCATCTTTCCAGTTGCCGCGACCGTAGAAAATCCTTCAGTTGCGAGCAAGGCTACCGCCAGGCATCCAACTCCGCCCGTTGCTCCGGTAACAAGGATCTTTCCATCGGCAGGTTTGACGCCTTCACGCATGAGCTTATACAAGGAGAGAGCGGCAGTAAAACCGGCTGTTCCATAGATCATGCTCTCCTTCATCGTGAGTGAGGGAGGAAGAGGAACAGCCCACTCCGCAGGAACACGGACAAACTCCGAGAACCCTCCCCAGGTATTTGAGCCGAGATCGTTTCCAGTGACGACCACTTTATCACCTACTTTGAAAGAGGGATGTTGGCTGTCCTCAACGATTCCCGCCGCATCAACTCCGGGAATGTGGGGGTATCGCCGTGTTACTCCTTTGTTCCCGGTTGCGGAAAGCGCATCTTTGTAGTTGAGGGACGAAAAATGCACTCGGATCAGCAACTCACCCGGAGGTAACTCCGCAATAGATTTCCTGGTGATCTCTCTTCTAAAAACACGATTGGGTTTTTCCGAGACGAGCAGACATTGGAAGGTAGATGCTGACACGAAGGACTCCAAGAATGAGAGTATAACTTCCGCACAATGTAGGAAGTCGAGTGTACCCAATCAAGTACGGGAAAAAACAGAAAAAGCCGAACTGAGTGTCCGGCTTTTCCTCGCCTATGAAAAATCCCGCTGATTTATTTGTACTTCACTGAACAACCATAAGGGCGGGACCCTTTGACGGGATTCGACTTGCCAGCGAGTAAGGCATCGAGATTTGTGGAGACGTAATTTGTGGCCTTTACGAGATCCTCTTTGTTCGTGGAAGCGATGTCATCGATTCCACCAGCATAGACCAGTATCCCTTCGGGGTTAATGATAAACATGTGAGGGGTGGTCTTTGCATCGTATACCTTTCCTATTTTCCCGTCGGAATCCAACAAATAAGCCGTTGGTGCTGCACCCTCCTTTTCCATTCGCTCTTTCAACTCTGCGGTCTCAAAGTACCCTTGTTTTCCTGGAGCAGATGAGCAGATGGAAAGCCATATCACTCCCTTTTCCGTATATTCATTTTGGAGTCGCTGCATGTTTCCGCTCCCATAATGTTTGCGGATAAACGGACAGTCGTAATTTACCCACTCGAGGACCACATATTGTCCCTGAAACGAAGAGAGGGATACCGATTTTCCGTTTACGTCCAGCACAGAAAAATCAGGCGCTGCTTCGTCAACATGTGGCGACGTCCCTGCAACAAGGATACCGGGAACAGCCAACAAGACTGAGACCAAGAGCAAATGGATACTCCCCATATAACCTCCTACTTATGTTTCTGAAATAAAAGCCTCAAATGGCGATGAAAAGTTCTCTCGGCGTACAACACGCTCTGGATGCAAATAGTTCGTTTTCAGGTTAATAATAACGAAAAGTTCTTCCCCGTTCAAACAACTGCAGCGGGCCGAGAGTGAAAGACCCTCGGGCCGCGATAAATAGAGTCGGAGATTGAGCACTACTTTGGAAGGAGAACTGTGTCAATCACGTGAAGGACGCCGCTGGACTGGCTCACGTCCTGGAATATGAAAATGCGAGGAGGACACATGTTTGGATTTCAGACGCTAATGTTTATCTTTTCCCAATCTTCAACATGGAGGTATCGTTTGACCTGATCGATTTGCTCTGTTTTCAAACCTGCATCCTAAACAAGATTTGTTTCAATTCAATCAATAATAAAAATGAAGAGAGGAGAACGATATGGGAGCGTCTGTAATCCATTGGGAGATCAACGCGAGGGATAGTCAACGAGTTCAGGAATTTTATTCCAATCTATTTGATTGGAAGATCGACTCGAATAACCCGATGCGTTATGGTCTGGTTAATACTGGTAGTAAGGAAGGCGCAATGGGGGGGATCGGCCAAGCTGACCCGAACAATCCCTCCCCAAGCGTTACGTTCTACGTCCAGGTTGATGATTTGCAGAAGTACCTTGACCGTGCGGAATCCCTGGGTGGCCGGACCGTGATGCCGCCGATGGAAATCCCCGGGATGGTGACACTCGCAATGTTTGCTGATCCGGAAGGGAATGTGATCGGAATGGTAAAGGCTTCCGAAAGTGCTGCGACAACAAAGAAGAAAAAACCGGTGAAGAAGAGAGCATCCGTGAAAAAGAAAACAAAGGCGCGCCGTCGTGGTTGATTCTTTCATTTTGTAACAATATTGGTTTACAACGATTTTGTGCGGTCGGATATCTTGCCACTCTCCTGATCACCAGCCGAGAGCACCTGGTCAGGTTTCATATGGAGGTAGTATGGAAAAAGTAAATATCGTCGCAGTTGTTGTTGCCTCGCTTGTACCAATGATCGTTGGCTCTCTCTGGTACTCTGTTCTTTTTGGTAAGAAGTGGATGGGACTGATCGGTAAATCCGAAGAGGAGATAAAGAAGAGTGCAGACCCCTTACGTATGTACGGTGGTTCCTACGTTGCGGCCTTTGTGATGGCTTATATCCTTGCACACTTTGTTATCTACGCGAACAGCTTCACGGGACGGGAAGGTTTTATCCCTGGTATGAGTGCTGGTTTCTGGGCATGGTTGGGATTTGTTGTAACCACCAACGCCGCCTCGGTGTTTTTTGAATTTCGCCAGCCAGGTCTTTACTACTTGAACGTTTCCTATAACCTGGTTTGCCTTCTCCTGATGGGTGGGATTCTCTCAGCGTGGTAGGTTCTGATCGGGGGATTGGGAGGAAGGAAAAGATGTAAAAGATGACCGACGGGATGTGGGAAGTATGAGTGTGCGAAAAGGGTGGATCGGGGTTAACTCATAAGCTCGCCTACTTCAGATTGAAGTATTCAACGATTTTCATAAGCCAGCTGTCGGGAGGGATCACTCCAGAGACAACTACTGGTTCGCTTTTCCCGTCGGAAAGGATAAAACCAATAATGTAATCGAATTTCTTTCGCTCAAAGTTGATACCTTTTTTGTTATCGAGCAACACTTTAATATGGTCACTCGCTGAATATTTTGTTGTAAGCCCATTTTGTTCCAGATGTGGGATCGTGACGGATACCTGGTAATAGAATTCATCCAGGAGCGAGTCGACTTCTTTCCCTCCCCCGTTGACGAGCGCCTCATACTCCGGTTTTGAGGGTCCAAAAATAACTACGGTCTTACCGGACACTATCAGCGAGTCTCCATCAGAGGGGTTTTCCAGCGCATTGACACTATTGGTGAAGAGAAAAAAGAAGAGGATGAAGGCGATCTGTTTCATAGGGCGACGGTTACCGAGGATGTGAGGTAATACTGTGGTGGGGAATATAGTTGATTTTTTGAATCGCTGCAACCGCCAAATCGCACCTTTCCAGTATTTGATGAATCCTCTGTTGGGTGGCAGAATCAGCGTAAGTGGTTGAGTATTGAACAGACAGTAACTGAACCCACGATTTTCCTTCGTCCAAAATCAATTGGTTTTGTGCTTCTTCCTGCAATATACGCTTTCCAACGGCAAACTGGAGGTGGAGTGGAGTCCCAAGTTACTTCATCTCCGTCGATTGTACTGTGCCGTTGAGAATGTTTCTTGACTGCCCTCGTTGCGACGACGAGTATCCTGAAAAAACTGACAACTATAGCCTCTTGGATGGCTTTCATCTTTCCCGACAAGGTGCTATGTTTGACGTACTACAGATATACAGTGGGGAAATCCTGATGAAGGTATCTAGTTTGATCACGTACTTGCTTTTCGGGGTGGTTCTGCCATTAGCATGCGAAGGTAATTCCGAAAGCACGAATGGCAACGGTCAATTACCCCCGGCATTGCAAATTGCGTTTGGAGGATTGACTGTAACGCGTCCGGTAGATTTGCAACATGCTGGCGACGGAACCAATCGAGTCTTTATTGTCAGCCAACCCGGAACAATTTACGTTACTCCGACAACAGCTTCTGTTCCAAGTGGTAAAATATTCCTTGATATCTCTGGTCGCGTGCTGGACGGTGGCGAGCAGGGATTATTGGGTCTGGCATTTCACCCACAATATTCGACCAATGGATATTTTTTCGTAAACTATACGGCAGAAAACCCCCGGCGCACCATTGTCTCCCGGTTTCGTGTTTCGATGACAAACCCGGATAGTGCCGATGCCTCAACAGAACTTCGCATTATCGAATTCGATCAACCGTATGCGAACCACAATGGAGGGCAAGTCACCTTCGGTCCCGATGGGTTCCTTTATATTGCCACAGGTGACGGCGGTTCTGGTGGCGATCCTCAAAACAATGCCCAGAATAAAAGAGCGCTTCTTGGGAAAATCCTTCGCATCGATGTCAACGCAACTTCCGGTGGTCGGAACTATGCAATTCCTTCAACAAATCCATTCTACCAAAACGATTCTTTGTACTCTGAAGAAATCTATGCCTATGGTCTCCGGAACCCATGGCGGATAAGTTTCGACTCCATGACAGGGAGATTGTGGGCAGCAGATGTAGGTCAAGACGTCTGGGAAGAAGTGGATATTATTGAATCGGGAATGAACTATGGCTGGCGGATCACAGAGGGGATGCACTGCTATAATCCTTCCTCAAACTGTTCTTTATCGGGCCTGACTCTTCCCGTGTGGGAGTACAGGCACAGCTCATCCGATGGATGTTCTATCACCGGCGGATATGTCTATCGAGGAAGCGGATCGCCGTCGTTGCAAGCCAAGTATATTCTCGGAGACTACTGTAGCGGAAGGGTGTGGGCACTCAGCTATGACGGCATCAACCCCGCCTCTGCCGAGGTCTTGTTGGACACTCGCCTTGCGATCTCGTCATTTGGTTCAGACAAGAACGGCGAATTGTATATCTGTTCTCACGTCGATGGGAAAATATATTCGCTGACTTCTAGCCCATAATATTCTCGATGACTTTTGGAAGGATTCCCCGAAGGAGATTCATGTTCTTCATATAAGAAGGTCATTTTCTTACACATTTCTCACCTCTCCCCGATGTGGAGTAATCGTTCTTCGATCCTTTGAGTGTATTGCTGTTCTCGCGACCAATGTCTATCTTTGGTCAACTCATGTCCCCAGACACCGTTGGTTCATTGTGATATGAAGGAACGTTCTAAAGAACGCTATGCGACTCTCCTCTTTGAGGAATTGATTGAGCATCTTTCCCGCCGCGAGAAAATAAAGACAATGCTTGGCGAAATGGTTTCCATTCCTGTCGATGAATTGATGACCATGCTTCTTGATGACTTCGAAGGTGTGCTGAAGCGACGAATTGACGAGCTTGGCATCGATGATAATGACGACCAGCAGGCGACGCAACTTCGAGTTCTTTCCACCGATCAAAAACGAGTTGAACAGGCGACTGCGGAGCCGGTGGTGGATGCGAGACAAACACCTGGTCGGTCGAAGTCAGAGGAGAAAAGCAGTCCCAGCACCGCGAACACAATCCTGGATCGTCTCAACAAGAAACTCGACGAACAAGACGACTTCCATGATGAAGAGGGTGATCGCAAGCCAATAGGACAGGCAACAACACGAGGGGAGTCGATAGATGTAAAAGCGCGTCAGCGTCATCCGAAGATCCCTTACAGCCTCAGTGAGTCGGATCATGTGTATCTCCACGCGGTTTGCCGCATACCTGAAGGAGAAGAACCCTCCCCCCATCCTTTTATGCTCGAAGAAAAAGGAATTGATCAGCAGACATTCGCCTTTGCTTTCGATTACCACGGCCTGCGTCTTTACATGAGCACGTTCCTCCCGGCTCAAATGGCGATCAGCAAAACCGGCGTTCTGCTGCTGGGGAAACAAGAGGGTCTGCAACTCCGGGGAGTTCACCAGAATATTCTCAACGAGTTGCGCATCCATGGAGCTATTCTCCCTTTTGAGTTTGCAACGATCGGTCTGAGTCGCAGCGAGATTCTTCACCGGCTGGATCGCAGCTGGGACGCGATCGAAAAGGCAGCCGATGAAATCGCAGCGACTGAGTGGTTGACATTGGACCTCTTAGTGCTGGATGCGCGGATTGCGCAGTTGTTTGCTGATAAGTCTGCTGCGAGCGGCAGAAGTCGTGAGCGCGAACGAGTCAGCCATGGGAGGCTACCGCCGGCAAAAACAATCGACATCAAATCGCTGGAAAAGATCTTGCAGAAGGAAAAAAAGATTGCCGAGAATGTTCATAAGACTCTCGACAATATTGCGGATAGATCGGATATTGATAAGATGATAGGTTTGACGAGTGGAACGTCTGAGGACTGGAAACTTATTCTGAAAGCTTCGTACGAAGTCCCACCCTCAAGATTCGATCAGTTCAACAGAGCAGTCATCGAACTACAATACGATCACATGCTCTTCGATCTCATGTTTCAAATCGAGGGGAAGAGGGAAAGTTTCGCACTACCGAAGTCGTAACCTTCACGCCGGCTCGGCATCGATCTCCGCGCTCTCGACGAACCTATCGACATCGATAGTCAGCCGGTTCGGGCGACAACATACCTGGCAATCTTCAATGTACTCCTGATGGCGCTCAGCAGATCCGTCCACCATCACGGTGTTTACTTGAAGACAGTACGCGCAAACAAATGTGCACTCGATCTCCATGGGGGGAAGATACCCCTCAGATTGGAAAACTGCAAGTCTCTGAACGCATCCGGCAGTTGCTTTTCGCTTGAGTGTTTTGAATATTATGACGAACGGACGCGGAACGTTTGCCTCAGGCGCCATCCACCAATTCGCCGATCCCTTTCTTTAGATACTCCATAACCATGAAGGTGATTCATGACTGCAAAGAAACTTACCGGAGAAGTATACCACCCATCCAAAGAAACAATCAGCAAAGCCCTCGTCAAAGATTGGGATGCGATGGCATCGAGTGCGGAAAAGGATCTGGAGGGATACTGGGCAAAAGAGGCGAAAGAACTCCACTGGTTCAAGCCGTGGACAAAAGTTTTGGACGATTCAAACAAACCATTTTTCAAGTGGTTTGTCGGCGCCAAGACCAACATCGTGTACAATTGCCTGGATCGGCATGTGTCGACTGCACACCGGAATAAGCTCGCGCTTCTTTGGGAAGGCGAAAATGGGGACTTTCGGTCGTTCTCATACTTCGCCCTTCTTCGT
This sequence comes from Bacteroidota bacterium, assembly GCA_036397975.1. Lineage (GTDB taxonomy): Bacteria > Bacteroidota > Ignavibacteria > UBA10030 > UBA6906 > SZUA-287. The sequence continues at coordinate 9,883 of DASWHW010000204.1, read as the reverse complement.
GAGACCAAGAAATTTGCAAACGTCCTGAAAAGCTTGGGTGTTCGGAAAGGGGATCGGGTAACGCTCTATATGGGTCGTATTCCGGAACTGATGATCGCGATGTTAGCCTGTGCCCGCATTGGAGCGATCCACTCGGTGGTCTATGGTGGGTTCACTGTTGAAGCTCTTGCGGAAAGAATAGACGATAGCCAATCGAAAGTGCTGATCGTTGCGGATGGCGCATTCCAACGAGGAAAACTTGTTGCACTAAAGGGAATCGCGGACCAGGCACTACAGCGTGCCGCAACCGTGGAAAGCGTTCTTGTGGTGAAGAGAACGGGAGCCGAGGTGAAGATGGAACCAGGGCGTGATCTCTGGTATCATGAACTGATGGCATTACCGATTGCGAACAATGATTGTCCGGTGGAGGAGGTTGATGCCGAAGACCTGTTGTTCATTCTTTATACCTCCGGTACCACCGGAAAGCCCAAGGCGATCGTTCACACCCATGGCGGGTACATGGTCGGAACGTATACGACGCTGAAGTACGTCTTCGATATTCACGAGGAGGATAGGTTTTGGTGTGCGGCGGACCCTGGTTGGATTACCGGACACAGCTACATTGTCTACGGTCCTTTGCTCACCGGGACGACCTCTTTCATATATGAAGGCGCTCCGAACTTCCCGTATCCGAATCGTTGGTGGCAGATGATCGAGAAGTATGGCATCAACATTTTCTACACTGCCCCGACCGCGATCAGAGGGTTGATGCGGTTCGGTGAGGCATGGCCGAACAGGCACGACCTCTCTTCGCTCAGAATCCTCGGAACTGTTGGGGAGCCTATCAACCCGGAGGCCTGGAAGTGGTATCATCGGGTTATTGGGAAGGATCGATGCCCGGTTATGGATACATGGTGGCAAACAGAGACCGGAGCGTTCATGATTACTCCCATGCCCTGCGTTCCACTCAAGCCGGGTTCAGGAACCAGACCGTTCCCGGGCGTGATCATGGATATTCTCAACGAAGAAGGGAAACCGGTGGGACCGAACGAAGAAGGCTTCCTGGTCATCAAGACTCCCTGGCCATCGATGTTGCGAACGCTGTATAACGATCCGGATCGGTACGTGCAACAGTACTGGAGTAAATTTCCGGGAATGTATCTCACAGGAGATTCTGCAAAGCGGGATGAAGACGGTTACTACTGGGTGATCGGTCGCGTTGATGACGTGATCAAGGTTTCAGGATATCGTCTCGGCACTGCAGAAATCGAGAGTGCTCTGGTGAGTCACCCCGCTGTTGCCGAGGCCGCAGCGATTGGTTTACCACATGATATAAAGGGAAACGCCATCCACGCCTATGTCATTCTCGTTGCTGGAGCTGTGAAAAGTACGGAGCTGGTTGAAGAACTCCGTGCACACGTCGGGAAAGAAATGGGTCCTATCGCCAAGCCTGAGCATATCGAGATCGTAGACTCACTTCCGAAAACTCGCAGTGGGAAGATCATGCGGCGGGTTCTGAAAGCACGTGCCCTTGGCCAGGAGCCGAAGGATCTGATGACATTGGAGGAATAACTCCCCGCCAATTTTCTTTCATGCCGACCGCACGTTTAGTCCGTGGCCGGCATTTTATTTCTTATTCTACGGACAGCTTTCCAGATTTTGGTAATCTGATACTGTTCCCACCCGCCAGTTGAGCTTCTTGAGAGTGAATTTCCTTTGCATGCGTCGGCATGATGTTGGATAATGAGAAGGGAGAAGGCAACGGCTGGTTTCATATTCAGCGGTGATTTTGTTATCTTTTTGAAGGTCAAAGCGACTTTTCATTCATTGAAGCGTGTATGTTCCTGCAAACTATTGTTGACGTACTTGTGGTTGCCATGCCTTTGTTCTACGGTGTGGTTGTTTTTTTATATGCGCTCTCTTTCTTTACAGAAAGCGCCCCGGCCAGCCGGTTCAAGCCGGCTCTTTTGAGAATTACCGTTTTCTTGCACCTTCTTTATATTCTGACACGCACCGTTGCGTTCGACCATCCCCCCATTACCACTGTCTACGAAATCATGACTATTCTCGCTGCGTGCATTGCAGTGGGATATCTTTACATTGAGATGCGTACCCATGCGCGGAACACTGGTTTCTTCATTTTGTTGCTTGCGTTTATTTTTCAACTCGCATCATCGTTATTTATTAAAGACCTTATCGAGATCGACCCGGTTCTCCGCAGTCGTCTTCTTGGCTTCCATGTATCGGCAACTCTTCTGGGCTACACCGGGATTTCTCTCTCGGCCGCTTACGGTTTTCTCTATTTGATGTTATATCACGAAATCAAGTCTTCCCGCTTTGGGGTGATATACAAGCGATTGCCGAATCTCGAAATGCTGGAAAAGATGAGCACGAACTCAGAGATGTTCGGGTTCCTGACGCTGAGCGTGGGGATTGCGATCGGCTTTTTCTGGCTCCCCCTCGCGTTCGACAATGTGTCCTATTGGGATCCGAAACTCATCGGGACGTTGTTCATTTGGGTTCTTTATTTGATCGGGATTGTCGCAAAGCGTCGATTTGGCTGGCAGGGCCGGAAGATGATGATCGTTTCACTCATCGGATTTGGGTTTGTATTTCTTTCAATGACCTTGATTAATTTTTGGTTGAGCGGGTTTCACAAATTTCACTAAGGGATGAGCGAATTACTCTCCATAGGGATCAGTCACCATACCGCATCACTTGATATTCGGGAGAAGATGTGGTTGAACGTGGACGAGACCAAAGAAGCCGTCAGCCATCTCCTCACCAAGCGGTTTCAGGAATGTGTTGTTATCTCGACCTGCAATCGGACGGAACTTTACGGGACAGCATCCAAACTTCCCGATCCTTCCGATGTGAAAAAGTTTCTGATCGACTTCAAGAAAGCAACCGGATCGGTTCTGGACGAGCACTTCACCAATGCCATCGGAACAAACGCCGTACACCATCTGTTTCGCGTGGCGGCAGGTATTGAATCCCAGGTAATAGGCGATATCCAGATTTTGAATCAGGTGAAGGAATCGTTCCAGATTTCGCGTGAGCTTGATGCTCTGGGACCGCTTCTGAATCATCTCATGCAGTCGGCTCTGCATGTGGGAAAACGGGTTCGCACGGAGACGCAGATTTGCGAAGGAGCGGTCTCGATCAGTTATGCTGCGGTGGAACTTGCCAACAAGATTTTTGCCGACCTTTCCAAGAAAGCGGTGCTCTTGATAGGGGCCGGAGAAACAGGCGAACTGACCCTGAAGCATCTCATTGGGAGAGGGATTGGCAATGTGAAGGTTGCAAACAGGACGCGCGAAAAAGCCGACGAGCTTGTCGCCCGTATGTCCGGAAGCGTTGTGGACTACAAGGATCTTCAGGAAGCCCTGCGCTCGGTGGACATCGTGATCTCTTCGGTGACCAGTCCGTCCTACATCGTGCAGCCGCATCATGTACAGTCCGTGATGAAACGTCGATCGCATAATCCTCTCTTCCTTATTGACATCGGTGTGCCGCGAAATGTCGATCCCCGGTGTAAGAAGATCGACAACGTCTTTCTGTATGATATTGATTCATTGCATACAATTGTGGAGCGAAACGTCGATCATCGCCGCGATGAACTTCCGAAGGTCGACAAGATCATTGAGGAAGAGCTGAACGCATTCGTCAAATGGCGAAACTCGTTGAGTGTTGGCCCAACAATTCATGATTTGCGGGACGCCTTTGAATCAATAAGAGCAGAGGAGGTCGAAAAGAATATCAATCGCTTCTCTCCTGATGACCGGCAGCTCGTGGATATCGTCACCAAGCGAATTATTAATAAAATTCTTCACCAGCCCACGACCGCGTTGAAAGATGGAGCAGAAGATCAAGCGAGGGACAAAGAAACACTCCTACGAATCCATGCCCTGCGTGAGCTTTTTGGGATAGCAGGTCACAAATTGAATGGAAATGAAAAACGCTAAGGTCACCATCGGCAGTAGGGGAAGTGATCTTGCTTTGTGGCAGGCACGATGGGTGCAGCAGTCCTTGGCAAACGCATTCAAAGACATTGACGTCTCGATTGAAATCATCAAGACGACCGGCGATAAAATTCTTGACTCACCACTCTCAAAAATTGGTGACAAGGGGCTCTTTACGAAAGAAATTGAAAACGCCCTATTGTCGCGAAAGATCGATCTCGCTGTTCACAGCCTCAAGGATCTTCCCACACAGTTGCCGGGTGGACTTACAATTGGTGCGATAACCAAACGCGAAGATCCTCGCGATGTGTTTATTCCGCATCCTGGAAATCCAATCCGTACTCTTCTCGATCAGTCTCAGGGTGCGGCGATTGCGACAGGGAGTTTGCGGCGGAGAAGCCAATTGCTGCACAAGCGGCCTGACTTTGTCATCGCGGAGATTCGGGGAAACCTGAACACGAGATTGAAAAAGCTGGAGCAATCTCGTTGGGCAGGAATGATCCTTGCGAAGGCCGGTGTGGTTCGACTCGGCTGGGAAGAGCGGATTGGCGAAGTGATTGATGCAACGGTGTTACTCCCGGCAGTTGGTCAGGGTGCCCTTGGGATAGAAATTCGGGAGGGAGATGAACGAATAGCGAAGTTGATTTCTTCGCTTCATCATTATGCGACGGCACAGGCTACGATTGCAGAACGTGCTTTTCTCCGAAAGCTTGAGGGGGGTTGTCAGGTGCCGATTGGTACGCACGGCCGTGTCGAGAACGAAGGCGACACGCAAACACTTAAGCTGAACGCTCTCGTCGGCAGCGTTGACGGGAGTCGGGTTGTCCAGGGAAATATTCAAGGCCATCCGTCAAAAGCGGAAACCCTTGGGAAGAGTCTTGCCGAGACGCTTCTTGCGGGGGGAGCGGATGAGATCCTGCGAGAGATTCGCGTTGATCAGCCGGTGGAGATTCCATAATGAGCCTTCGCGGGAAACGCGTTCTCATTACCCGCCCGCGGGAGGACTCACGGGAGTTTATCTCAGCCATCGAAGCAGATGGAGGAGAAGCAGTTGTCGTTCCAATGATTTCGATCTCGGACCCGGACTCCTGGTCGGGATGTGATGATGCTCTGGAAAGACTCGAATCGTTCGATGGCCTGGTGTTTGCAAGCGGGAATGGTGTGCGAAAGTTCTTTGAACGTGCCGAGAAAAAGGGAATACGGCTTCACGTGCTCGAACAGAAAGCCATCTACGCTGTTGGGGAAAAAACCAAACGGTTGATCGAAGAGTATGCGTTGCCCGTTCGATTCGTTCCGGACGATTACTCGCTCACGTCACTGGCTACCAATTTTACGGCGTCAACGGTTTTCGGTAAACGCTTCCTCCTCGTTCGCGGAAATATCGGAAAGGAAGAGTTGGCGTTGCGACTAACGAAACTCGGTGCGATCGTTGAGAGTATTGTCGTGTACAAGACCTCGAAGCCCTCCGAGAAAGATGGAGCGGCGTTAAGACAGATGATTGAGTCAGGGGAGATTGATATCGTCACCTTCGCAAGTCCATCGGCTGTCCGAAATTTTCTCGAAGACGTTCCAGCTGAGACCTGCAATCAGAGTAAAATCGCTGTCATCGGGCCCACGACGCGAGACGCGGCAGTGGACGCGAGCGTACACGTAGATATTATTGCCGATGTCTCCACGGTAGAAGGCCTGATACGGGCAATGAGCAAGTTTTATGAAAAAGAAAATGTAAAGGATATGACCCATTTATGAATGATCTGTTTTTGAAAGCGTGTAAGCGAGAAAATATTGAACGAACTCCCGTGTGGATGATGCGCCAAGCAGGCCGTTACCTCCCAGAGTATCGTGCGATCCGGGCAAAGGCAGATTTCAAAACGATGTGCAAGACTCCGGAGCTCGCATCGGAAGTAACTCTTCAGCCGGTGGATCTCGTTGGCGTCGATGCTGCAATTATTTTCTCGGACATTCTGGTAATTCCCGATGCAATGGGTGTGCAATTTGAGATGGTGGAATCGAGAGGGCCGACGTTCGCGAATCCAATTCGCACGCGGGAACAGATTCACGATCTCCCCATTGCAGATCCTGAGAAAGACCTAAAGTACGTCATGGACGCTCTGTCGATGACGAAGAGAGCTCTCAATCGGAGAGTTCCGTTGATCGGTTTTTCGGGTTCACCGTGGACCCTTGCCACGTACATGATCGAAGGTTCCGGAAGCAAGGATTTCAAATACACGAAGCAGATGATGTTGAACGATCCGGAGGCGCTGAAAGAACTTCTGGAAAAACTTTCCAAATCCGTTCGCCTTTACCTTGAGGCGCAGCTTGCCGCCGGAGCCGATGCAGTGCAGATCTTCGATACATGGGGAGGAGCGCTCGCGCCAGATTACTACAGGCGATTTTCCCTCGACTACATGTTCAAGATCGTTTCGACGATGAATCGCAATGGTTCGCCGGTGATTGTCTTTTCGAAAGGTGCGAATCATTCCATTCGAGAGATTGCAGAAATCGGAGCAGACGTCGTCGGGGTTGATTGGACGATTGACATGGCGGATGCCCGGTACAAGATCGGGGAGCGTGTCGCCATCCAGGGAAACATGGACCCGTCATTTCTCTACGGATCCCCATCCAAGATCAGAGAAGAGGTGAAGTCTATTCTCCGAAAGTTTGGGAAAGGCACAGGGCATGTGTTCAATCTCGGACATGGAATTTTTCCGGATGTTCCCGTTGATCATGCGAAGGAATTCATTCGCGCGGTGAAAGAAGAAAGTCCAGCGTTCCATTGAGGATTGGATGAAAGCCGCCCCAAAAAAACCGAGCAAGATCTTCTCACAAGCGCATTTGTACTTTGAAGAATTGCAGGAGAAAATTTGCGCGGCGTTGGAGGAGGTTGACGGCGGGGGACATTTCACTGCTGACACTTGGTCAAGGAAGGAAGGAGGCGGAGGGCGAAGTCGGGTTTTGGAGGAAGGGGGCATCTTCGAAAAAGCCGGTGTCAATATGTCGATGGTCCATGGGATGATGCCGGAAAGTATCGCTCAGAAAATGAATGTGCCCCAAAGTTTGTTCTTCGCGTCCGGGATTTCTCTTGTTCTCCATCCGCGAAGCCCGATGATTCCAGCTGTGCACGCGAATTTCCGTTGCTTCGAGAGGGAAGATGGTGACCGTTGGTTTGGTGGGGGAGTTGATTTAACACCGTATTACCTTTTTGAGGACGATGCTGCACATTTTCATAATCAGTTCAAGCAAGCGTGCGATGTTTATGACAAAAGTTACTATCCAAAATTCAAAAAATGGTGCGATGAGTACTTTTTCATAAAACACCGGGCTGAGGCGCGCGGCATTGGTGGAGTGTTCTTTGATTATCTTCGAGACGACGCAACACGCACTTTTGACTTCGTCCGTTCACTGGGCGATTCCTTTTTACCGGCATATCTTCCGATTGTACAGCGACGGCAGAATGAGCCCTGGGGCGAACAGGAACGATCGTGGCAGTTGTTGCGGAGAGGGCGATATGTAGAATTTAACCTCGTGTATGACCGGGGAACGACCTTCGGACTCGAGACAAATGGCCGGGCTGAATCGATTCTCATGTCTCTTCCGCCCGTTGTGGAATGGCACTATAATCGCATCCCTGTTGAGGGAACTCGTGAATCTGACCTTCTCAAGGTGCTTCGTCACCCAAGAGAATGGGCAGTGAACGGTAACGCTTAACATCCATAATGGTCATGGGGTCAAACGAACGATGGACGGTACGGAGACATTATTGCTCGTCGACGATGAAGACTTGATTCGTCAGCTTGCACGAGACATACTGAAGGGAAAAGGATACACTGTGTTTGAAGCTTCTCACGGCAAAGAAGCTCTTGACATCTTTACAGAAAAAAAAGATACAATCGATCTGATTATCATGGATCTGATGATGCCGGTTATGGATGGCAAGAAAACATTCGAAAAAATGAAGCAGATCAAATCCGACGTCAAGGTTATATTTGCGACCGGATTTACGGAAGAGGGCGAATCCGAAGAGATGATCGCCGGTGGCGCCATCGCCGTGATCGAGAAACCATATCGAGTAGAAAAATTAGCGGACATAATCCGATCTATACTCGCCCCAGCGTAACAAAGAAAAAAACATAACAGATGACACGAACACCCAATGAAAAAATTGGTGTGGTTCTGTTGCAGCTTGGCGGTCCCGATTCCCTGGAGAGCGTTGAACCGTTTCTTTATAATCTCTTTTGCGACCCGGACATCATTGACCTTCCGCTCGCATTTCTTTTTCGAAAACGGCTCGCCCGCTGGATCTCGACAAAGCGATCTCCCAAAGTGCAGGAACTGTATCGTACCATCGGTGGAAAATCCCCGATCCTCAAACTGACTCGCAGGCAGGCCCAGCGTCTGGAAAAGGAACTCAACAAAACGATTGCCGCCCGCGTCTATGTCGCGATGCGATACTGGCATCCCTTTACGGAAGCTGCCGTTGAGGAAATGAAAAACGACGGCGTCAGCATCGCTGTTCTCTTGCCGCTCTATCCGCATTATTCGAAGTCCACAACTGGCTCCAGCGTGAACGAGTTGAAGCGAATTCTGTCGTGCAACGGTATCAACGGATTCGATATGCGAGTCGTCGACGAATACTGTGAACACCCGCTGTACATCAAGGCGCTGGTCCGCAATATCAACGTTGCCTTGAAACGTGTTCCGGAAAAAGAGAGGACGAAAGTGCACCTCGTGTTCAGTGCGCACGGAACGCCGATGAAGCTCGTACGCGACGGTGATCCGTACAAGAACCATATCGAGCGAACATACGCCGCGACGGTGAAAGAAGGGGACTGGGCATTGCCGCACCACCTTTGCTTCCAGAGCAAGGTCGGGCCGCAGCAATGGCTCAAGCCGTCACTCGATGAGACCATTCGACGCCTTGCCGAAGAAAAAGTATCGCATGTTATCGTCAACCCGATCGCGTTTGTTTCTGATCATATTGAAACTCTCTCTGAAATCAACATGGAAGCGCGGGAGCAAGCACACGAACTGGGTATTCGTCATTTCGATATGACTCCAGCATTGAACGGAAATCCGTTTTTCATACAAGCCCTTGCGGATCTGGTGCTCCAAAAGGTGAAGTCATGAAATCCACCTCGACACTAATCATAGGAGGCGGCATCTCAGGTCTTACGACGGCATTTTGGCTCAAGGAGCGGGGTGTGAATGTGATGCTTCTTGAAAAGGAGACCACCGTCGGCGGAACGATGAAAACAATTCACGAGGACGAGTGGCTGATCGAGACCGGGCCGAATAGCGCGCTGGATACTACGCCGTTGTTTGGACATATGTTTGATAGGCTGGGCATCCTCGGCGAACGCATTGACGCAGATCCGGCAGCGAGCAAGCGATACATCCTCAGAGACAAGATGCTGCATGCGCTCCCGACTTCACCCGGGAGTTTCCTGGGGACGCGACTATGGTCGCTGCCCGGAAAACTCCGCTTGCTGAAAGAACCGTTCGTTAAGCCAGCGTACAAGGAAGAGACGATCGCGGAGTTCGTTGAACGACGTCTGGGGCGTGAGTTTCTCGATTATGCGATCAATCCGTTTGTGGCTGGCGTCTATGCGGGAAACCCCGAACAGTTGAGCGTCCGCGCCGCCTTTCCGAAACTGTATGCACTCGAAAAGAAGTACGGTGGACTCATCAAAGGAATGATTTTTGGATGGCAGGAACGCAAGCAGCGATCTGAAAAGGCAAAGGATCGGGCCGGTATGTTTTCCTTCAAGAACGGAATGGAGACATTTCCCCTCGCGATGGGTCATTTCCTCCGCGATTCAGTGAAAACCGGTTGTACCTTATACGAGATCGCCTACGATAGAGCGTCTTCGAAGTTCCGTGTTCGTGTGTTGCTTGACGGCGTGGAGCAAACGATTGACGCAGGAAGTTTGGTCATAGCGACT
>DASWHW010000203.1:0-9589 GCA_036397975.1 Bacteroidota bacterium | reverse complement strand
TGCCGCGGCAAGGGCCGAAACACTTCTGAAATTTAAGACGATTACGCGAGAAGCAAGCCGTATTCTCAAGAGCGGCGGCCGGGTGTCGATCGTAGTTGAGATGGCAACCGGCTCATTCGGGGTGATTGATTATCCATTTGAGATTTCCCTCTTGATGAAGGAACTGGGCCTTGTTCCAATCGGCAAGGTCTATCTCCCGCGGCATGGCTCAACTAGGAGCAGGATGATTCATACGGAAGGCATCAAGCCGATGATCTCGGACTGCAAGGAGTTGTTGACCTTCGAAAAAGCTGCCGTGATTTCCTAGGAACGGAAATGACCGAGCGAAGAAAGCTAAGCGATTCCGAGATCAAGCAACTTCCTTCAACTCTCCCCGGGTGGTCCGTCCAAAATGGAAACCTGCACAGAGAGTTTAAGTTTAGGGATTTCGTTGGCGCCTGGTCATTCATGTCTGGCGTGGCACTGATAGCGGAATCACTCAACCACCATCCGGATTGGTCCAATGTCTACAATCGCGTCGTCATTGATTTGATGACGCATGATCTCGGTGGACTCAGTACGCTTGATGTTGAGTTCGCAAAGAAGGTAAGCACGTTATCGCAGTAGCTCTTTTGAAGAGTTGGAAAGTCGTTTGAGAACCGGAAGAGCCGCAAAGGAGACTGCAGCCATCACAGCGAAAGCGATCGCGTATCCAAACCCACCCACCAGTTGTCCCACCGCCAAAGCCGACCACATTTCGCATGCGTTCGTTACACCCATATATGCACTGAATTGCGTTGCTCCCAGATGAACATCAGTCATGTCCATGAACAACGCATATGATGATGCAGTGAAGAATCCAATCCCAAGGTAGAGCGCTCCAAGAAGCATGAACAGCATCGTGGTGTTTCCGTTGCCGGTCGATTCAATCGTGACGCTGATGGAGAGAATCAAAACTGCGATCAGGAGAAGAAACAGTCTCACCGAGCGAATCCTTCCCATCACATCGGAGAGATACCCCCCGGCAACTGCACCGATCATCATGGCGAGAACAACCGGGAACGCCATGAACCATCCTGTCTCTTCTATGGAAATCCCCATGTCGATCAGGAAGGGTGTCACCACGGCTCCGACAGCCTCAAAACCAGCCCCGCCGATGAGTGCAAACACGAGGGCAAGCCATGTCGATCGGCAACGGAGGATAGTTTTGAGGCGAGCGGCCACATCCTTCAGTCGCTCCCATTGTTCTCTCTGTATAGTTGCCACTACATCCGCACGCGAAAGGAACAAAAACCCCATCGAGAACCAGATGATGCCGATGAGGAGTGATACCACTGCCATATCGCCGAACGCTGAGGCAAGAAGCAGCGCTCCTCCCCCAAGTGCCGACCGGCCAAGAAGCATCCCTGCTTGCATCCATCCATTCACTGAGCCTTTCTCTTCTCCAGAAACGGAAGCGATGGCAAGCGCATCGACAGACACATCCTGCGTCGCGGCAGCAACAGCGTGAACAAACAGGAGTCCGATAACCAGGTCAAAGTCAGAATGAAGATCGAGAATGAGAAGTGGCACCAGCGACAAACCCATGACCGTTTGAGCCGTGAAAATCCAAGAGCGGAGTGTCCATCGGGGGGAGCGGAGAGTATCAATGAGAGGGGCCCAGAGAAATTTGAGGGTCCAGGGGAGGATGAGGAGCGCACTGAGGGATGCGATCTCTTCGATGGGAACGCCGGCAACCCGGAGCCGTGCCGGTAATGCCCACCAGATGAATCCAATGGGCGCACCTTCACTCAGATAGAGAACAGCAAACAGCAATCGACGACCACCCGGTGACCGAAGAAGATCCGTCAAGTTTTTCCCTTGTAGTGGATTTCATAGAGATCCGTCCTCCGGTCACGCCAGTTTAACACGCTTCCACTCTGGCGATGACGTTTGAGAAGTTCAAGGTCAACTTCGTCGACAATGACAGTCTCGATATTCGGCGTTGCCTCAGCTTCGATTGCATCGCGAGCAAACTGAAAGTCACAAGGAGTGAAGATTCCCGACTGCGCATATTGGATGTCCATATTGTGTGCAGAAGGGAGATTTCCCACTGTACCAGCCATCGCAATGAATACATGATTTTCGATGCACCTGGCTTGCGCACTATAACGAACGCGCAGGTATCCGTACCGCTCATCGGTGCAAAAGGGAACGAAAATGATCTGCGCACCTTTTTCCACGGCTATGCGGCTAACTTCCGGAAACTCGATGTCGTAACAGATTTGAATAGAAATCTTCCCTTTATCAGTGTCAAAAACCTCCACGGTATTCCCTGGCTCAACCCCCCACCATCGCCGTTCGTTCGGCGTAATGTGGAGTTTGTATTGCTTGTTGATAGTCCCATTCCGTTGGAACAAATAGGCGATGTTGTACAGCCGATCGTTCTCGACGCAGAAATGTGACCCGCCAATAATATTGATGTTGTATTTCACTGCCAAAGCAGTGAATCTCTCAACATACTGGGGAGTAAACTCAGCCAGTTTGCGCACCGCGAGAGCGGGACGGGGTGCTTCGATAAAACTGAGCATTTGTGTCGTATAAATCTCGGGAAAGAGAATGAAGTCACATCGATAGTCCGAGGCAACGTCAATAAAAAACTCGCATTGGCGGACAAATTCATCAAATGAACTAATCCTTCTCATTTCGTACTGGACAACACAGATCTTGACCGGCTGCGCGGGAACGAACACCCTGCCCGGGTCGGGTTCGTAATCAAGATTCGTCCACTCCAGAAATGTCGCATAGCCTCTTGATTCCTTGTCGGATTCCATGTAAGAACCCATGAGCCGTTTGAGAACAAAGCCATTGGAAAGCTGTGTTGTCAATACCGGATCGACAAGTACTTTCTGAGTGACCTTGTCAACGTATTCCCTTGCGGTCATCTTCTCGGCATATTTTCCGTAGTTTGGTATCCTTCCGCCGATGACAATCCTCATCAGGTTCATCTCGACGGCGATCCGTTTTCGAGCATCGTACAGGCGGCGGGCAAGTTTCATTCCCCGGTATTTCGGATCGACCATAATTTCTATCCCATACAACGTGTTCCCTTCGGGATTATGGTTTGTGATGTAACCCGCGTTGGAAATATCCCGCCATGTGTGCATCTCGCCGTACAAAGCAAAATCAAGGATCAGGCTGCTGCTGGACGCGACGATCTTTCCATCATACTCCACGCAGATCTGTCCTGACTGGAAAATATCAAGCTGGCTCTCCATTTGTTCTCGCGTCCACGGTTTCATTCCCGGAAAACACTTCAGTTGCAACTCAACGATTTTCTGGTAGTCCTCCAACTCGATCGGGCGAACGATAATTTTCTTTTGGAAACTTTCCAAATCAAGAACCGGCATCCATTTCTCCTAGATTAGCAAAATATTCGACGACACCGCTACCCCGCAACACTTTTCGAGAGGGATTGCAACATTGCACGGAAATCCTTACTCGCGCCATCAACAAGTGGTGTCGGCCCGGTGAATTTGAAAAATACCATACCTCCGGGAGCTTCCACAATCGCCCCGCAGAGGCTGTGCTTTTCTTTGGTCCCCTGGGACTCCATCATCGGTCCACCCGGGGAGAGATAATTCCCCTGAACGCTGACCGTTGTTACCTTGATTCCGTTGAACTCCTCTTTTTTTCGTTCCTCATTTGTGCGATTCTCGAATTGGGCAAACCATCGATCGATGTTTGCTTCTACGTTTCCTCCTTGTCCCTCCCCGAAATAGAACACTGCACATTCGCCCTGCTCGGCATTGTCATCACTACCCTTCACAAGATAGGTTCCCACCCGCATTTGCTTTTCCGGACCTTTTGTCCAGTTGGCCGGAATACTCCATTGAACTCCCGCGACGTTCTGTGACTGCGATGATAGAGTCGGAGGTTGACCCTCTTCATTCTTTTTCTGTGATGAACATCCAAGGAGCATTATTGACATCAGTACAGTATACGCGGCAACTGGTTTCATCTGTTCACCTTTGTGCAAATGGATTGTTTTTTGTTTTCAAGACTTGTGCTATTCCGCTGGTATCTATTCGGGGCGCCTGAAAGTCAGGGGGACCGTTACCCAGGAAGTCACTGGGCCCGATGGCATTTTCCCCGGTTCAAACTCCGCGCTCAACATAGCGCTGATCGCCGCTTCGTTAAAAACTGGATTGGTACTCTCAACAATCTTTGCCTGCAGGGGTTTTCCTGTCGGACCCACCTGCACTCGTACTTTCACTATTCCTTCAGCTCCCGTTCGAACAGCGAGTTCCGGATACTGCGGTATGACGAAACGCTTCAACTTCGGCACCTCTTGGGCTTCCACATAAGATGGAGACATCTGGTCCGCCCCGGTATTCCGGGCTTGAGGATAGACCGGAGAGATTGTTCCCACATCAGTTTCCTTGTTTCCTGCCAAGATTTGATCTGGACCGGGCAACTTTTCCTCTGCCTTGTTTTCTCCTCCCACCGGTGGATTCGTCAAGACATTTCCCTTGGGCGGATTTATTTCTATGTTCTCCAGAACCGCCCCGCTCGAGCCAGACTCATTTATTCCTCTCTCCTCAATAGTTGCGCCGCCGATGGAGCGGCGAGCATTTCCAGATAGAGGGGATTTCCCTTCGCGTTCTTCCTTTCCTCCAAAGATAATCGAGAGTGTGATAATGGCTATAAGCAAAATTGCCGAGATAAACAGTATAGTCGACCAACGGATGGCCGGTTGACGGCCTTCTTCCGGAAAATTTTCTTCCAGGAATGCCGGCATTGCCACCGTCGATTCTTTTCTCGACGCCTGTTCTCCTGGAGCCGGTGCAAATGGAGACTCGGTTTCAGCCCGCAATCCCATTGGACTGTTGAATGTAGTCTCGTCGGTCGCCGCGTGCTGCAGCCCGAGGATATGATTGATCTTTTTCTCATACCTCTCCGCTTCCGGATCGTGCGGATGGAGAATATGTAATCGCCGAACCTCTCTTAGCGCCCGTTGTAAATCCCCCTCGGTAAGGTATTCGTCGGCGCGCAGCAAGTAGGATCGCCGGATGTTCTCCAGTGCTTCCTCTCGTTCAGCAATTTCTCGTTCTTGCTGCTGATCATTCGTAGGAACTGAGACGGCGCGTGATGCGATGGCTTCGAGAGTTCTCTGGATCTCGTATCGAGCTTTTTCGGAGAGAGTCTTGTCTTGGGAAAGATCGCGCAACCGTTCGACCTGTTTCTGTAGCGCGATCACGTAAAGATTATGAGGTTCCGTTGTTCGGGCCTGCTGGATGGACTCCAGGGCTTCCTGAAATTGCCCCTCGCGCACGCGGCCCTGCACTTCTTTCAAGTGCGAAGAAAGAAGAGCGTGTTCGTGATTGTCAGGAGGGACAGTCATAGTTAGAGTTTCTTGCCGGGTGCGCGGATCGAATGGCTACGAATGGCCGACCCGTTTCTGGTCGGGATAGATGAGCTTAAGCGGTGTTTCTTCCTGCTGCTGGCGCAGTTCCGTCTGGCGGATTCGTGACTCAACACTACGGATTTCAGGATTCAGTGGATCAAGGGCATATGCTTTTGCTACTTCGTCAAGCGCACTGGCAAAGTCGTTGGAGCTATGAAACTCAAGAGCCTGTTCAAGACGTTTTTTAATCTCATCTGCATGATGGCGTTTATCATCATCTTCACCTGGTCGATCGTCTCCATTCCTTCTCCACGCCTCCGCTTCGAGGTCACGCAATTCCTTGTTCTCAGGCTCGGCCGTGAGCCCCAGTGCGATTTGGGCAAGGGCTTCTTCATAGGTTCCCGCATGAAGATTCTCCTTCGCCTTTTCGATATGGCTTCGGATCTGGACTGTGGTTCCATTGCCAGAAGGATCATGGTCACGCAATTCACGCTCGATCCCAAGAAGCAGGGAATGATCCGGAGAAAGCTGAAGACCTTTCTCGAGGAGGAGGCGCGCGTCATCTCGTTTCTCCTCTACCACAAGCCGTCGCGCTTCCGCAATAATCCTCTCCAATTCCCCGTCGCGTATATTCTCGATCTCTGAACGCAGGCCTAGAAGCTCGATCGAATTCGGAAATTCGTTCAGGCCTTCTTCGACTTCCTTCAGCGCCTTCTGATATTTTCCTTCTGCAAGAAACTCACCGGCACGGGCAATGCACTCTTCAATGCTCGATGTTCCTGCAACGATTTTTTCGATCTCTGACCGAAGTGTCAGGAGATCTTCGTTCTCAGGTTCAAGGGAGAGACCATTTTTCACTTCACGGAGGGCATCCTCATATTCACTGCGGTCGAGAAGGTCCATCGCCCGCCACAAATGCTGTCGGGCGGAGGGTGCCTGCTCTTCCATATCTCTCTTCTGGTCAGATTGAAACGCCCTGTATTCCTCGTGGATTTCATCGTCCAGCTTCTGGATGGCAGGGTTCAACGGATCTAATACAAACGCTCGTGCCAGTTCCTCCAGAGCTTCTTCATAGTGAAACTCTTGGCGCATCCGCTGAGCATTCTCATAATGAGTGATTGCCTCCTCAGCGGGATTGGGATGCGTTTCAGCTTGGAGGGAGATACCCTCCCTCATGCAGCCGATCTCTTGCTCTACCTCTTTCACTTCTTCATCAAACGGGTCGAGAACAAAAGCAAGAGCAAGCTCTCCTAACGCGCTTTCAAATTGATTGTCCTGGGCATATTTCCGTGCACGCGAGAGATATTCACCAATCTTGTTTTTTTCCTCCCTCTTCCTTTTCTCCTCCTCCACGTGTTCGCGCTCCAGAAGTCGACCTCGCTCGGCTTTCTTCAAGCCGCGAAGTTCCTCCTCGCGCTGTTTCGCCCGTTCTTCTTTTCGGTGGACCTGCTCCTCGGTTAACGCGCGTTCCTGTTGCGCGAGGATTGACTTCTCGCATTCTTGCAAGTCCTTGCTGAGTGGATCAATGACATACGCTCGGGTAACGACACGAAGCGCCTCGTCAAATTCCCCTTCCCGGGCATGTTTATCTGCTCTTTCTATATGCTTAGCGATCGTCATCCGCACAGCTTCGATCCTCTTCTCACGCTCCTCTTCCTCTTTTTCTTCGCGGACCAGTTGCTCCCTTCGTTCCATTTCCATGCGTTCCCGGATGACACGTTCAAGACTCAGAACGTCCTCATTGAGGGGATCAATGACAACAACGAATGCGAGTTCACTCAGCGCATCATCAAGTTGTCCGGCAGCCAGAAGATGTTTGGACTGATGAATGTACTGATGTACCTTCCGTTCCTGCGCAACACGACGAGCCTCTTCCGAACGTTGCTTCTTCTCCTCAATTTCCTGTTGGATCTTCTTTTGTTCTGATGAAAGAAGATCACTCCGTTGATGTTCTTCTTCTTCTCGCAACCGTTGCTGCTCCAGCTCTTTTTGCTTGTTTGCCTCCTGGAGTTGATTGCGAATTTCCCCTTCCAGAATTCTGACCTGTTCGTTCATGGGGTCAAGAAGATAAGCACGATCGATCTCCGCAAGCGCCCTGGTGAAATCCGCCTTGGCTTGATATTCAATCACTCGCGTAATAAACGATTGGATTTTCTCTTGAATCGCTACTCTCCGCACCTCGTCGAGAGACCGACGCTCATCGGCTTCCTGTTGGAGATTCTGGAGGGCTTTTTCCTTTTTTAGCTCGTTGTCGAGCGAACGTTGTGCCTGGACCACGGCAAGGCTGGAGAGTTGTTCAATTGCCGGTTTGAGTCGACCACGATTCTCTCTGGATTTTTCTCCCCCTTGATCCTTCGCTTGAAGGAGGGAACGAACACGGTCTTCATATGCGAGGGCATAAAGATTGGAAGGATTCGCGGCCCGGGCCTTGGCAATCTCTTTGAGTGCAATATCATACTTCCCTTCGCGCACAAGCTGGTCAGCAATCTTGAGGTACTTCGCTCCCTCTTTCAATTGCTCCACACTTCGCACTAATGGTTCGGCCCTTCTGGCCATAACCGACCGTTCCTTTCAACTATACTGAGGAATACCTATATTCATGATGAGCCTGCGTGGGTGAGGACCCCAGGACGATACATTGCTTTTTGGATTGGTTCACGTGAGAAACACGTGCAGTTATGTAAAGGGTAATCAAAAGTCCCATAAGTGTCAACATCATGGAAGTGGCTTTCCGGTGGCTAATATCACACATTGACCGATAAGAGAGGTGAACGCTATCATGAAATCATTTGAACCCACTTCCGCTCTGTGTCTTGCGCTGCTCATCTCATGTGTGTGCTCAGTACACGCGACCGCACCGGTAGTAAGCTCAACAAGTCCAACCCCCCATTCTCTTACCGTACTAGGCACATCCGATATTGCGTTGACATTCGATCAACCGATAAACCCCTCTTCTTTTTCCAGTACCGATCTCATGGTTTTCGGTCATTGGTCGGGAATCATGCAAGGACAGACACTTTTTGAGAATGGCAATATGACGTTGCGCTTTTCGCCGCAGCGAGCATTCTCCGCGGGAGAGCTTGTGACGGTTACCCTGTCCAAAAACCTACAAAATGGCAGCGGCGAATCTATGACCCACGGGTTTTCGTGGACATTTTGGATTCGAACGTCGCCAGGTTCATTCAACTTTACGTCGTCCCCGCCAATTACTGTCCGGCGCTCTGGCGAAGGTCATGTCCAGTCGTACGGGGCATACGGTGGTGATTTTAATGAGGATGGCTTTTCCGACCTGGCGATTCCGAACGAAATCTCTGTCGATGTGCGAATGTTCCTTAACGATGGAACCGGTTCCTATAGCACATTCACCGTCCACCCAATGCCCGGAGGATCATCACCGAGCCCGAATGAGGGAGCTGACTTTAATGGAGATGGCCACCTTGATTACGCGGTTGGCAGTGGTGGCAACAACAAGTTGACTGTCTTTATGGGTGATGGTGCTGGAAACCTGTCAACCCCGACCAACTATACTGCTGCACAGCAGGTCCGTGGAGTGGCAATTGATGATCTAGATGGAGACGGCGATATGGATATAGTAACCGCAAACAGATCAGGAAACAATGTTATTCTCTTCTCCAATGACGGGACCGGTCTATTCACACCGACAGATACATTAGAAGCAAACGTGAATCAGGAAACAGCCTGCGCAACGGCAGATGCCAACGGAGACGGAATACTCGATCTCTTTGTCGGAGGATTTGGGAGCAACGAAATATCCTTGATGCTCGGTGACGGTGCTGGAAGTTTCGTCTTCTCCGAGAAGCGTCCGGCGAAGGGTAAACCATGGATGATTGCAGTTGGCGACGTGAATAGTGATGGTAATGTCGATGTTGTATCAGCAAATTCCACTTCGAATAACGCTGCCGTTCTCTTGGGCGATGGTCAGGGGCATCTCGACACTGCCACCGCCTACCCCACCGGCGCGTTCACCATTGCAATCGACCTTGGTGACATCGATGGAGACGGGGACCTTGATCTTATCACAAGCAACTATGCCTCCGCATCCTGGACAGTGTATGAGAATAATGGGACTGGAATATTCGTTAACCCCAGAACATTAAACGCCGGGAGTTCGGGGTCCTGCGCGACACTACACGATCGCGACAATGATGGTGATCTTGATTTTACGGGCATTGACGAAGTGGACGATTTGATTTTTCTATTTAC
>DASWHW010000202.1:0-16476 GCA_036397975.1 Bacteroidota bacterium | reverse complement strand
GTTCCCACCCTGAAGTTGGTTTCCAAGCGCAACAGACGGATTGGGAAAAAGACTTGTGTTCAGCAACGATTGGCCGGATCCGTTCTGGGCGAACCTGTCATAAATGAATGGAAAGCCTGATCCAAGTCCCCAACTTCCCTGTCCACTCGAAACGGTCATCGACCCGAAGAATCCGAGACCATGTCCGAGCTCATGAAGAACAACGGAAACAAAATCAAATTGACCTGACCCGGGATTCCCGTCCGTTCCAAAATACCAATTTGAAAAAGCACTGCTGAAGTTCGCATTGATGTCAGCGCTATCGGGATGATTGATAGCACCACCTGCAAGCTTCTCCGCCAGCCCCATGGGATACCACGTCCCCGGTTGGGGCGCTCCAGCGAAATCACGCACCAATCCATTTGCGCCCGCGGACCCTAGCACTCCCGGACCCAGCGGCACCCAGTTTGCTTTGACACGAATAGGAACGGACGAAACAACCAACTGGGACCAGATATCCACGGCAAACTGAAACGCAGCCTGAGCCGGTGCACTAAAACCATTATATTGAACAATGAATGTCGCGGATTGCGGGCTGTTTGGATTAATCGATGGAGCCGGGATCCGGGTGTGCATGTCCTGGTAGACTGCCCGCAGCTCGACAAGAGGAGTGGTGTTCAGTGATTTTAAAGGAAGCGGTTCATTTTCTTCCAGGACCAAACGTGAACTCTGAGCAAAGATCAGGCAAGGAAATAGTGCAAACAGGGCAAAGAATCCAATTCTCATAGCCGCTCCGGTGATTATGGATGATGATGAAAAGACGAGTTGATTGCACAAGGATACTAAATCCATTCTACGATTGCAACTTTGATGAGCGGTAACTTACCCCTTGACGCTGCCGAGAGTGAGTCCAGAAACAAGATACTTGCTTAAAGCGAGGAAGAGTATGACGACGGGAATCGCGACAATCAGGGATGCCGCGCCATAAAGTCCCCATTCAGTTGTCATGTTTGATTCAAAGGACTTGAGTCCGAGTGGGAGCGTCCACAGACCGCTATCTTGCAAGATTTGTCGGGCGACCAGATACTCAGCCCACGCGGTCATAAAAGCAAATAACGCAGTAATCACCAAAGCTGGTGTCGCAAGCGGCAGAATCACCCGATAGAATGCTTGAAACTGATTACAGCCGTCTATTCGAGCTGCTTCCTCAAGACTGAAAGGGATTGTATCATAATACCCCTTCATAGTCCAAATCGTGAACGGTAATGCCGTCGCCGTGTAGATGATGATCACTCCAAAATAAGTGTTGATGAGCCCCAGTTTGATCAACATGATGTACAGCGGGAGAAGAAGCATCGTCGCAGGAAACATCTGCGTAGTGAGGAGACCGAGCATTCCTGCCTTCTTTCCAACAAAGCGAAATCTCGAAAACGCATAGCCGGTCGTCGATGCAAGAACAACACCAGTAAAGGTTACTACTAGCGACACAAACAAGCTATTGAACATCCAGGTCAGAAAGGGCCGCTGGGTGAACAACTCAACATATGCGCTGAACGTTGCATTATCGGGAATAATCTCCAGAGATGTCGACAGTAGTCGATCGGCCGGTCGAAGAGAAATAGTGAAGACCTGAAGAATCGGATACACTGCGATACAGGCAAAGATGGTCAGCGTGCCATACGTAAAGAGCTTTCGCAAGAATGTTTTCGTCATAGGTCGTCCGGTGCTTAGTATGCCGCTTCTGTCGCGCGTGTTCTTTTCATGAACGTAAGACTGAAGACAAGCAAGATTACAAATATCACCATCGATAGTGCCGCCGCATACCCATACCGATAAAGATTGAACGCCGCCTTGTACACAAATGAAACAAGGATATGCGTCTGATCCGACGGCTCCCCCGCATTGCTGACAAGCCATACGATGTTCAGGTTGTTGAATGTCCAAACTGTACCGAGCGTTATCGCCGGTATCATGACAGGCCGGATCAATGGAATGGTGATGTGTCGAAACTTGTGCCACCACGATGCTCCATCAATATCCGCAGCCTCATAGAGTTCATGCGGAATGCTCTGCAACGCGCCGAGCGCAATCACCATCATGAATGGAAATCCCAGCCAGACATTGGTGAGAATACACGCGATAAATGCTTCCGTCGGACTCTTCAACCATTCCACGGCGGGGAGATTAAGATACTTCGTGATGATAATATTGATCGATCCATATTCATAGTTGAACATTCCTCGCCATGTGAGGGCTACGATATATTGTGGTACGGCCCAGGGAAGTATGAGGAGCGTCCGAAACAAAGGCTTCCCCCTGATATCCTTTTGATTAAGCAGAAGAGCCAGGAAAACTCCGATGACCACGTGGAAAGTCAGGTTGACCACCGTCCAAATAATCGTCTTGAGGAATACTCCGTAGAAATCCGGCTGGGTTGGCTCGGTAAATACCTTCACATATTGTTGCGGGCCAATGAGCGTCCAATCTCTGATATGGCGCAAACTCATATTCGAGAACGAGATGACGACGTTATACAGAAACGGATAGAAGACGACGGCAAGGAGAATCAGGAACGCCGGTGCGATCAAGAGGAGAATGAAAAGTCGCTGGGTTGTTTTCTTGCTCATCCGAATACTATTGGTTCATTTCGCTGATCTTCTGCAGCGCAAGGGCTTGGATAGCCTTCGCGGCTTCTTGAGGCGACATCGCGCCGCCAAGAACGGCCTGATAGCCTGGGCGCATCGCATCCCACACTGCCCGCAGTTCCGGAGCCACAGGCATGGTTCTCCCCCGTTCGATCTGAAGCGCTGAGTTGCGAAGGATGTCATTGTTCTGGACGAAATCGGACTCAACTGCCTCAAGGCGGGTCGGCATTGTGTAGATCGCTTTTGCAGTTTGAAGCTGAACATCCGGCTGCATCAAGAATTTTAGAAGGGTGACAATTCTCGCCCGTTTTTCTTCCGGAACGTTGGCGTTTAAAGAATAGCCCTTTGGCGACACCATCGGAGCACACCATAAGTCTGTCGAGATGATTTTCGGCATTGGCGCCACACCAAAATGTATACCGGCCTTCTCGTACCCTGCCCATGACCAGTCCCCGTTGATGATCATGGCGCTCTTTCCGTCTTTGAAAAGGACGTCAGCAATATTGTAATCTGCTTCATTGGGAACAACCTTATATCTATCTCGGAGATCGCGTATAAACTTCAGCGCATCGACCATAGCCGGAGAATCGAGCGTTGGTATACCGTCGTCTGTTAACACCCATCCACCGAAGCCCGTTAGAAAAGGGATGAAAAAGAACGGCTCTGTGTAATTCCACGCAAGAGCATACTGATCAGGTCTTCCGTCTCCGTTCAAGTCCCGGGTTAGTTTCTTCCCCAATGCAATCAACTCAAGGTCTGTTGCAGGAGGTTTCTCCACCAGGTCTTTGTTATAGATAAGGGTCAGATGATTCCCAAGTTTATCGGCCAGTTGATACAAGTGATCATGGTAATAGGTAAGTCCCTTGGGAAGGAAGTGATCCAAATAGGGTTGATCGAACAAACCCTCGAGCGGCGCTATAATTCCCATAACCTCAAACGGACCAATCTGATCGGACGGCCCATACACGAGATCCGGTCCCTGTCCCGCAATCGCCGAAATAATAAACTCGCTACGCAGCTCTTCCGTTTCCTTGTAGATCTGCTCGACGGTGATGCCCGGATTTTCTTTCATGAATTGCCGCAACTGGTCTTCGAGAATGAGGCGTTCGTCAACCCGCATCTGATGCCAGATGACGATATGATTCGGGTCTCGCTCTCGCCTGCAGGAAACAGTCGGGATGAACATGAGAGCGAGAAGAACACCATGAATGAGCAGCTTCATAAGTTTAAAACTCAAAAAGAAGGCACTGTCCCGGATTGAGTTGAGCTGAAAGTTCACCGTTCTGGAGGGAGTATTTCTTCTTTTCGACCAGATCCTTGACCTCCTTGAGGTCTGTCTCCAATCGCACTCCAACAATCTCCACTCCGGAGAAGTTTGCGTTTGTAACGATCGCGATCCGTTTCTTCCCGGGAGACGCTTTGCGCACGAATGCAAGAATCTGTTTGTTGACGGCATTTATCATGGCGAAGCTTTCCGGACGCGTGTCGACAACGATATCCTTAAACTCCTCACGGATGCCTGCGATGTGAGAAACAAATGAAGTGAACTGTTCTTCCCGACACCAATCATACATCGCGGCGCTAAACAACGCCAACCGCTCCGAAGGAAGCTCTCGAAGTTGCTCTTGCGAAAAATCAAGGCCCGTGTTGATAGGGTATGTTTCTGCCAACTCAAATCCTGAGTGAATAAAAGGAATCGCGGGAAGAAAACAATTGACAACCCATGACCACTTTGCATATATCAGGCCTCCGGGTCGGGTCGAAGCACGGGGTGTGTTGTGATTTTCGGGTGTTCCAAAATAGGGAATCGGAAAACCTTCACGTTCACAACGCTGGCAGAATACCCTCATGCGCGACGGGTGATGTTCATCGGTCCAGAGAAATCCGAAGACCGCATTATACCCTTCCTCTCTGCTTTTGTGCGTGATGGAAAAGTTCTCGTCCCAAAATGCAAAGTCACCATCAACCTGTCGAGCCGCCTGAACAATCTCCTGTTTCAATTCCATCGGCAGGGCATGGCCCATGTCGATCATCACCCCATCGATTGCAAACTCTTGCTGGTAAAACGGGATGATCCCGACGATCTTATCCCACAACGGCCGATTCACGTTTGGGAGTTGTGCGAGGTGAGCGTCATACATCCTTATGGTGTTGTATGCGATGTAGTTGAATTCTGGATGGTCATACATTCGCAAATAGGTCACATCTCCCCATGGCGGCTGATTATCATCGGGCGGCCAATCAGCAAAGGCTCCCGGAATTGTCATCCGTTGACCCTCAGGGCCACTGCCGATGTATCTTTCACCATTGTGCTCAACAGAGGTCGGAGGATTGGTGAAGAGATGTTGATACTGTGGATGAGGAGGATGAAGATTGTCGAATTTGTGATTTCGCACTTCATGATGGATATGTTCAAGCTCTTCCTTTGTGAAGAGGGGTGATCCATAGCGCGATTCATCCTGCTCGTGAGAGTGCCTCATCTCAACATCGTCCCTGATCCAATAAAACCACTCAGGATATTCCCGAACCCAGTCCGCATCTTTCGCCGCCGTCCGGAAAACAAACTCCACAACAACCCGGAAACCCATGTGATGGGCAGCCTCCACGAACGCCTTGAACTGCGTTGCAACTTCCAGTCCGAGACACGGCTCGGAAAGATTCTCATCAAGCTCATAAGCGTTACGAATCGCATAGGGCGAACCGAGGTTTCCTTTGTTTCCGTCCTTTCCTATTGAGGTGATGGGAAGAAGGTGGATCGTATTTGCGCCAAGTCGCTGGATATATGGCAACATCGCGATTGCCTTGAGGAACGTCCCTGTTTCCCGAAGACCATCATTGTTCAGAGGCAGATCCAGCGTCCCGTTTCCGTTATGGTCGAACGCAGCCGTGGTGCGGACAAACATGTTGTACACGACTGCATCCTTACTCCACTCCCCACCCGACGAGGCCCTTGTTTTGCGCGGTTTCCTGCTCGCGCCGAGCACCTTCTTGAGCACACCAAGATAGAAAGAGAACGGATTGACCTCTTCGCGCTTGAGGGGGCCCTTGTCGGAAATCCAAAGAGTTGGAATTGCGTAGTGAACGGATTGTCGTTCTTTTTTCGAACGGTCAACAAGACCCAACAGGGATGATTCAAGAGTCTTGAGTGCTGATGTTTTGCTGGTCATTGCTCGCGCAGATCTCCAAAAATATCTCTGATATCAATCCTTCCATCATCCTCATCGGGGAAGACAAACGTTCGGTGCCTCACCGGAAACTCTTCTCCGGGAACCCATCGGCCAGCCCCGCCGCTATTGGTATATTTATATTCAATCGAAGTTTGAGAAGAAACATCTACGGCGAGTGACCAGACGCCATCGGAAGCCTGTTCATCTCCATGTGTTCCATCATCGAACATTCGAATGAAGTTCGGCTTCCATGATCCGAGCTCGACGAGATTGCCGGAAATGAAAATCGCATTCGGAACATTCTGCTTCCGGGCATCGCAGGTGAACACCACATGGCGCACAGGAGTCAGGCTTCGCGCCATCGTGCCCTGCCCTTTTTTGGGAGATTGTTCTTCAACGATGATCGGGGGAAATCGCGGAGTGCGAACCATCGAACCGGCGGGGCGAGCGTACTTGTAGACGTTTTCGAGATGAACTCGAAAGCCAGTATCAAACGGCTTATCACCGGCGGGGGCAAGTTGGTCATCCCCGTACCACCAGAACCAATCGCTCCCTTCAGCTGCATACATCTCTTCCCAGGCCTTCCAGGCATTCCAATCCGATGTCCCTCGCGCAGGCTCGTCGGACTCTGGCAAGGGCCTTGCAACGCCGGAGAGTGCCAGGTCCTCCCTTGTGCGCCGCAGATACTCCCAGGCTTTGTTCTCTTCCTCCTCACCGATCCACGTATCAAAGTTCCCATTAATCCAGGAGCCAGGAAATAGCCGCTTCATCAGTTTCTGATTTTCAACGGGGTGGGGATTGATACCACGGTCAGGATTTCCAGCCATATATTCGCTGGTCGTTGTTGTAATGATCTGCCGCGAGGTGTACAGTTTGCTCAATTTGCGATAGAATGCATGGAGAAAATCCTTTCCGTCGATTGTTTTCCTGTACCACTCCCATGCATTTTCTCCATCGAGAATCACTGTGAGCAGTACATCATCTTCATCGTCTTTCGGCGCATAGTCCAGCACCGATTGTATAAAATCCTCTGCAGCATCTTCGCCTTCAAGGTTTTGATAAGTGAATCCAATACGATCCGAAAGTTCGGTATCACGAAAGGCGATTGATATTTTTTCACCGTCCGTCGCGGACTCTGTTGGAAACGCAAACACCTTGGTGTTCCGCTGACGCTCGGGCGTTGATTTCTGAAGGATCTTGACGTCGCTGGCGATCCATTCGATTCCATGCTGTCGAAAGACTGTGAGAACCGGCTGCGCAACGGAGCCCTCTCCGGGCCACATGCCGCGTGGTGCAGTTCCAAAAAGTTTCGAAAACATCCTGACAGCCTTTGCAACCTGTGCGTCCGCATCTTCAGGAAAAGAGAATCGAGCGGGTAATGAATCCGTTGGCTGGCACTCGCGCGCGAGATCTGAGTCATAAATAAGAGGAAGGATCGGATGATAAAAGGGGGTTGTTATGAGTTCCACCTGACCTTTATGAGTATCAGGAGAGTACAGGAGCTCTTTGTGTATACGAACGATATTTGCCGAAACTTTGTATGCCTCGGCGACGATCCTGTTGCAGTCGTCTTCTGTTATCCGCTTTGTCAGATAGAACTTCCCCTCCCGCTCATTCAGGTAATCACTCACGTCGCAGATATTTCCATCGGGGAACCGAACACCACCGCGGAGGAAGTCCGGATCAAAGTACGCAAGGTAAAACCAAAACTTCACATCCCGCAATTCCTGTTCGGTAAACATGTCTGCTGGTTTCTCAGGATGAGCTTCAAGTTTTACCTTCAATGCTTTGTATTCAGGAAACCGATCCAGCATCACTTCACTGATACCGAAAGCATTCCATGTATTCCGGTACAGGTATGACTTCTCAACGTCGGTGAAGGATGATGTTGGTGTGAGTGCGATATCGATCCACGGATCGGTCTTGCCTTTCCACTTTGCAAGGAATGCATTTGCGTCAACGCGGTTCGCTTGCTGATCAACATAAGGTTTTAGTCTCTCCACGTAATACTCCTGCAATTGGAACAGGAGCGATGTAGTCAGGTTGATATTGCAATGAACATTTGGATATTCACGCAACATTGCTGCCATGTCATAGTAGTCCTTGGTGGCATGCGTACGAACCCATGGACCCTGGAGTTGATCCTTTTCCGCATCAACGTAGAGCGGTTGGTGTTGATGCCAGATGATGTTCAGGTAGACCGATTTCGTGCCTGGCGTTGAAGCATAAACGTCGCCAGGGTTCGATCTCCGTGCAGGAGAAGTGGAAGAAAATGAGATGCTGCCGTCTTCAGAGAGAGAAAACACCGAATTGAATCCGGAGTTGTTGTAGTTTGGCACCTGCACCGGATTCGCGGGATCGAGTTCATATGTCGTCCCATCAACCATGAATTTGTATTGGTACACTCCTGTTGACAGCTTCACGGTAATGGCCCACACCGTATCCCCCTCGACAGTCATTCGTGCTGAATCTCGCGACCAACTGTTGAAATCCCCAACAAGGCTGACGCTCTTCTGACTCCCTCTCGGATACACAAATCGCACTTCACCGGAATGCATCCTTGGCTGCGTAAGCACTGGTGATGAAAGAGTAAACAACGAGAGGACGAACACCCACGTGGTAGGTACAATCGACGGTGTTCGCGAAGGGGATACTATCATCTATTTCATCAAAACCATTTTCTTTGTGTCAACAAATTCTCCCCCATTCACAACAAGCCGATAGAAGAAGACTCCGCTCGCAACCGACGATCGGGATGCATCCCATGAAACATTGTATGTCCCCGGACTCATGATCCGGTTCGCGAGAACTTCTACTTCTCTCCCCAGCAGGTCGAACACAGAAAGCCGCACCATTGCCTCTTTCGGCATACGAAAGAGAACTGTCGTGGCCGGATTGAACGGATTGGGGTAATTCTGCTCCAAAGAAAACTCGGATGGGACATCAGGACTTGTTGAACGGACATCCAGGAGAATACTATCCGGTACATTGGAGTACACAAGGGCTGAATAAGCCGGAATCATGATGCTCGGAATGGTCGTCCCTCCTGCGACAAAAACGGACTGATTCCAAATGTCATACCAATTGCCTGGCGCTAGCCAGGGAACGTTGCTAATGGTTTGTTGCGCACCGCTGAAATTAGCCACGGCCATCACCCGACTACCAGAAGTGGAGTCTTGATAACCCCAGACCAGTGTCTTCTCGGTGTTATAACGAAAGAGCTTCCGAAGAACTCCCTGGTACAACGCAGGGTTGTGAAGACGCTGACGCATGAGCGCCTGGTAATATGCATAATGCTCCTGACCCCGGGTCGCGCCGAGCATCGAGAATTGAACAGGCCGGTACGAAAGTTTCTCGTTGTCACTCGTCCATCCGCGGGACTCACTGAATTCCATTCCTTCCCACAACATCGGGATTCCCAGCGAGGCGAACATCAATGTCGCGTAGAGCTTGTCGCGCAGCAAAGCTTCGGGAAGTGAAACACCCTGGAACGTCGTCATTTCATAAATCAGCGATTGCTCGTCGTGATTGACCGTAGCATTTACTGGTTCCGTCCGGTTTGCGTATACAGAGGGAGTGCTCGGCACATCATTCCCGGGATAGGCGCCAAGATCCAAAACCAGGTTTTCCATTTCTACGAGAGAGGTATTCCGAAACCGCGCCTCATCGAACACCTCGTCACGAAAACTATCATGCCATCCGCCCGTGAGCCCACTGTTGAAAATGAGGGCCGGGCTCTCGGGAAGGTGCTCGGCAATTTGATAGATCTGCCCACCATACGCCGAATCAACGCGATTGGACCAAGCAAGAATCCCAAGTTCAGGTTGACCCACACTCCATCCGATACCCTGAGTAAAGTCGTAACGGAAACCATCAACCCTATATTGATCGATCCACATTTTGAGGACTTCGGAGATGAGTTCTTGTGTTTCGGGGGTCCAGTGATCCATATCCTTAAAGAAGCAGAGCTGATCTTCATTTGGCCGGAGATCAGAGCAGAGTTTGAAATACGGACTGGTCGCTTCATTCGGCTGCATTTGCCAGAGCGGAGAGGTATCGTTCAAGTGATTGAATACGACATCAACAATGACCGCAATCCCGTGCGCATGTGCCGAGTCCACAAGGACTTTGAAATCTCTTGGTGTGCCATAACCGGGCTCCAGCGCAAAGTAGGAATTGAGATCATATCCCCATGAATGACCTGATTGACCAACCAGACCATAGTCATTTATTGGCATCAGCTCGATTGCGTTGATACCGAGTGAATCGTAGTACCCCATCAGATTTTTCAGATGAGAGAATCTGCCCTGTCCCCCCGGTAGACCATAGTAACCTCCCGCAACTTCTCCGACGTTCATTTCATAAATACACAGTCTGTTCAGAGGCGGCCTTGTGTAGGAAGTCGTGTTCCAAAGGTAATCATCGGCGGTTAGACCGGCCGGACCGTTGGAAAACCGTGATCCGTAGGTTCCGTTCCATCGCCCAAATGGATCGTACACAAACGTCCCGTTATCGGTTTGATACAGGTACTCGTAGTCACCTGGTGGAAGGGAAACATTCAACCACCAATCGTTCGTGGTCGTGTTCTTTCTCATAAAAAGGGCGTCAGCCGAGATAACCGGTTGCCCGACCGGAGCGATCCGTAACAAGACGTAATTCGTTCCCCCAACTCTCAAGCGGAAGGTCGTCGAATCATTGGACGCTGTGCTTGGAAGAGTTACACCGTGTTGTGCATATGGTGGAATGGGAACGATTGATGGACCACCAGTCGCTACGACAAAATTCACCGTGTCCAGCGTACTCCCCGCCTGAAGAATCACAGTGTGGCTGCCGTTGGACAACGCCGTCGGAGAAACGAATGCAAACTGCCTTGTCGGGAAGTTGTAGGAGGAGCCGAGGCCTGTGTACATCGTCCCATCAATGTCCAACGAGATCGTCGAAGTGTCCACGACACTCCCGACCTTCGGATAGAGGTAAGATGAAATCGTCGGAAAGTCGGTCGCTACTGCCCCTGTTCGCTGGTTGGGAAGAAAGTGATAGATCGTGGGGTCCTTCACGATGATGAAGCTATTGCTGTTGTCAGCGGCATTGACGTGATGGTTCAATGGATCGTTCGGCCAGGGACTCGCATTTGCAAAATAGAATTTATACTGCCATGCACCTGGAACCCCAACTGGCGGAGGACTGGGATTGCCACCAACGCGGAGACGCGCTGTACGCGTCCACAGGGTTCCTCCCTGATAAGTCATTGGCCACGCGGTGTTATTCCACCCGTTGAACTCTCCCGGCACTGAAACCCCCGAAGGAAACGGGTTCGTCGGAAGATTCCAGCGAAACGTCACATCGACACTATCCTGCGAAAGCCCGTTTACTGAAAGAATCGTGACGACGAACGAAATCATTATGAATGTTTTATCGATTCTCTGCACAATACCCCTGATTGGATGTAGTTGATGGCTCGCTTTGATCGAAGGGGGGATCCCCTGAAGTCTTCTTCATGAAAAATAATAACCAAAACACCATGGAAATGCAACGAAGCAAAATCAATAAGTTCTTGAGATGGAAGGAGTTGTGGAAGATGACTCCACTTTGAACTTACCATTCAAGAAACTATATTGACTCGTTGAACGCCACCCCATCAAGCTAAGGACAAATGAAATCACGCTCCAAGCGATCACCGCAGGCGTCTCACGCGAGCATTTCTCCGGCACGGAAAAGATTATTTACCGCAGTTCTCCTTTTAACCCCAGTCCTCTTTTTTTTGATACTCGAAATAATCCTCCGAGCCATTTCTTACGGTCCCGATCTCTCATTGTTCACCACAGAGACTATTGGCGGAAAGACCTATCATATCATGAATCCCATGGTGAAGGCGAGATACTTTCACCGGGTGGATTTCAGTCCAAACACATCTATGGACTATTTCCAGGTCCCGAAGGCACCAAACACGTTTAGAATATTTTGTCTTGGTGGCTCAACCACTGTGGGATTTCCCTACGGATACATCGGGTCTTTCTCTTCATTCATGAGAGATCGACTCCAGGCAGTTTTCCTGGACAAACAGATTGAGTTAATCAACGTCGGGTTGACCGCAACCAACAGCTATACTGTTCTCGACATGGCACACGACGTGGTCGATTATGAGCCTGATCTGTTTATCGTGTACGATGGTCATAACGAATTCTACGGAGCCCTGGGCGCGGCATCCCATGAATCGGCAGGCCCAAGCCGCTGGACGACGAATCTCTATCTTCGTCTCATTCATTTCAAAACCTTCCTCTTGATGAGAGACGGAATCGGGTTTGCAATGTCACTATTCCACACTGCCGGAGCTGAAGAACAGGAAGAAGGAACAATGATGGAACGACTTGCTCGCGGACAATACGTGCAGTACAGAAGTGATGAGTACAACAGAACTCTTCAAACATTTGAGCAGAACTTGGGTGATCTGAAGAACCTCTGCCTCCAACACGACATTCCCCTGATCCTGGGAAGTCAGGTATCAAACGAACGTGACCTTGAGCCCTTTGTTTCCCAAAATGACTCCAGGCTTACGCCATCGGAACGTCTTCAGTTTAATGAGATCCTCAACAATGGTATGGCATTCTGGATGGAAGGAAAGATAGATTCAGCTGGAAACAAATTCGGGAGCGCCATTGAAATCGATTCAATGAACGCGGAGGCTGCATACTGGAA
The DNA here is from genome assembly GCA_036397975.1 of Bacteroidota bacterium. Taxonomy (GTDB): domain Bacteria; phylum Bacteroidota; class Ignavibacteria; order UBA10030; family UBA6906; genus SZUA-287. The sequence goes on along the minus strand of DASWHW010000202.1, from coordinate 3,989 downwards.
TGCACGATGTCTTGATTCAATCAAGAATCGTACCGCTGCACGAGGATACTACCGACGGGCTCGCGATCTCGACCTGCTCCGGTTTCGGGCATCAACGGACTTCAACAATGCTCTCGCAAACGTGAGCAATGGAAAATCCGTGATCTTCGTGGATATGGAAAACTTTCTTGCCGGATACTCGCCGGACTCACTTGTTGGAAACACATTGATCCTTGAACATCTCCATCCGAATCTTCGAGGATATTTTCTATTGGGAAAAGCATACGTGAGTGCAATCAGAACTCATGAAATGATTGCTCCTGCTGAAGTCTGGAAAGACGCTGACACGCTGAGCGATGAATGGTTCTGGGATCATAAATCCATTACCGAGCTTGATCAAAGAGCTGCAGATCGTCGTATCGAGGTTCTCACCAGCAACTGGCCTTTTACTGATACCCCAAAGAAACCAAGAGAATTTGCCTCGGATAACTTTCTCGAGCAAGTTATTGATCAACTCCTGACTGGGAAAACAACCTGGGAGCAAGCACACGTTTCCGCTGCGCAATATTATGAGTCGAGAAATGAGCTGGAAAAATCTGAGAAGGAGTATTTTGCCATCATGCGGCAGATACCAAAGAACATCTCTGCATATCTGATTCTCTCTCAACTGTACCTGCGCAAACGCAAGAATGATGCCGCCCGGGAGATCTTGCTGGCATCGCTCGATGTGGAACGAACCGCTTACGCGAATAAAGCGCTCGGCGCCATCGCAGTCGATGCCGGGAGGCCGCAAGATGCACTCCCCTATCTCAATGACGCTTACATGCTGAGCAGTACAGACAAGGAGCGCTACGAAAACGCTTATCTTCTTGCGCTGGCCTACAACCGATTGAACAGGAGGCAGGAAGCCATTGCTCAACTGGAGGACGTGTTACGACTTCAACCCAGTTTCTCCCCGGCCCGCGAATTACTAAACCGCCTTACCGCCAGAAAATAACAAAGCCTGTTGCTATTGCAACAGGCTCCACTTCGACGGGCATCGCTATCCTTACGCCAGGACGGCGGCTTGCTTCTTCAATCGACTTTCCACTTTCTTGATGATCTCCAACAATCCTGGGATGGTAAAGGTCTTGTTCAAACCATAATCGATCTCCGGATTATCGATCTCGACTGCTTCGAAAAGCTCCCGATACCCTGAGTTCAGGACAAACGGAATGGAAGCGAGTGTCTGATCCGCCCGCACTGCACGGTGCAAACTGAACCCGTTCATCTTCGGCATACTGATATCAGAAATAATCAGATCCACCGGATAGGATTTCAAAATCTCCAACGCTCTCTCACCGTCCTCTGCCTTCAACACCGAATGCCCATGAAGGCGAAGGAGCTCAGTGAGGAGGTTCAAGTACATTTGCTCATTATCGACCAACAAAATCCGCATACAACCTCTTAATGGATTCACTTCTCGTACGTTGGGGAGGAATGCCTGCAAATTAGTGGAATCGATGCTGCGCAGGATTGCCAACCATCACGAAGGACTCAGCTGAATGATCACTCTCACCCCGAGAGATGAGTGACTCTTCTTGCGAGCAAAAAAAAACGGTGTCACCACCCGGGTGACACCGTTCGAGAATAAGAGGGAAAGACTTATCCCCTCTTGCTCATAACGACATAGTCCCGAACATCACTCCCATCATAGATTTGTCGGGGCCGGGAAATTTTCTGCTCCTGATCGCCGAGCATTTCTTCCCATTGAGCAATCCAGCCCACAGTGCGCGGAATGGAAAACAGAACAGGAAACATATCAACGGGAAAGCCCATTGCCTGATAAATTAAGCCTGAATAGAAATCGACATTTGGATAGAGTTTTCGCTTCACGAAATATTCATCCTCCAGAGCGATGCGCTCGAGTTCAAGGGCAATATCAAGTTTTGGGTTCCTGCCAGTCACTTCGAAGACTTCATCTGCCAGGGCTTTGATGACACTTGCCCGTGGATCGTAGTTCTTATAGACACGATGTCCGAAGCCCATAAGTCTTCCTTTCCCCTCCTTTACTGCCTTGATAAAGGCAGGGATATTGTTCTTGGATCCGATTTCATCAAGCATCCGCAACACCGCTTCGTTTGCGCCACCGTGCAGCGGACCATACAGCGCCGCTGCCGCGCCTGCAATTGCAGAGTAGGGATCGACGCGAGAACTCCCGATGCCCCGCATCGCGCTCGTGCTGCAGTTCTGTTCATGATCCGCGTGCAGGATGAACAATACGTCGAGGGCTTTTACGAGAGTCGGGTTCGCTTGATACTGAACCTCCGTCATCTTCCACAGCATGCTCATGAAGTTCGCACAATAACTGAGATCGTTGTCCGGATACACATACGGGCGGCCAACACTGTGGCGGTAGGCGAACGCTGCCAGCGTCGGCATCTTGGAAATCAGTCGGAATGTTTGCTTTTTCCGCGATTCGGGATTGTCGATATTCTTTGCGTCCACATAGAATGTCGAGAGCGCTCCTACGATACTGATCAACATGCCCATTGGATGAGCGTCGTGATGAAACCCATCCATCAGCTTCTTGATGTTTTCATGGATAAGCGTGTGGTAGGTGATGTTGTGCACCCATTCTTCATACTGCTTCTTTGCCGGAAGCTCACCGTAGATAAGCAGGTACGCAGTCTCAAGAAAATTACTTTTCTCCGCCAGTTGCTCAATTGGGTATCCACGGTATTGAAGAATACCTTTTTCCCCGTCGATGAATGTTATCTTGCTTCTGGTCGAAGCAGTATTCATGAACGCAGGATCATACGTCATCATTCCAAAGTCATCGTCTTTCACTTTGATTTGACGAAGATCGATTGCGCGTATCGTGTTATCAGTGATAGGAACCTCGTATTGTTTCCCTGTCCGGTTGTCAGTGATTGTCAGGGTGTCTTTTGCCATATTCTCTCCTGTTGGATTTCGCAGCAAGCGCACCAAGTTGGTGTCGTTGTAAGTACTTCATATATAATTAATTGCGCTGAAAAAGGAAAGCCGGGACATTCAAATAAATTCTTCATGGAGACTGGAGACTGCTTTCTTTACGTCGCCGGCGCTAACGACTATGCTGATATTCACCCTTGAGGCTCCGAGAGAGAGGATCGAAACCTCGACTTCAGCGTGGTCTAGCGTTGCAAGTACCCTCGCCGGAACATCTCGCGCACTCCCCAACCCATCTCCCACGACGCAAATGGTCGCCATATTATTTCGGACTTCAACGTCTGCAAACTCCTTCAAGGCAGCAACTATCCCATTGATATTTTCCAAACTGTCAACGGTGAGGGAGATACTCACCTCAGAGGTAGCAATCACATCAACGCTCATCCCATATCGGGAAAAGACCTCAAAAACTCGCGCCAAGTAACCGGGCATCAGAAGCATTCTTGTCGACCGAATATTCATCATTGAAATTCCGGTCTTGCACGCAATCGCCTTTACCTGGCGACTGGCTCGTATCTGAGCATCGCGGACGATGGTCGTTCCAGCTCCTTTTGGGTTCTTCGAGTTGAGGACACGGACCGGAATGTTCTTTTGAATCGCCGGGACAATCGTTGATGGATGAAGCACCTTTGCGCCGAAGTATGCCAGCTCCGAAGCTTCTTGAAACGAAAGGGTCTCCAGGAGCTTCGCCAAAGGAACGAGCCGCGGATCGCAGCTCAAAACTCCATCTACATCAGTCCAAATTTGAATCTCTTCAGCATGTAATGCGCTTCCCAGATGGGCAGCTGAATAATCCGAACCCCCTCTGCCCAGAGTGGTAGTAATGCCTTCCCTCGTTGCCCCGATAAACCCTTGCGTGAGAACAACATCGCCCCCCTTGAGCCTTGGAGCAATCAACCGTTCCGAACGTTCCGCGATTTCCTTTTCCATCGGTGCCGCTTGCGTAAAGCTATCATCGGTGATCATTACTTCACGCACATCCAATAACACCACTTTCCCCATAGTCTGAACAAAGTGATGATAGAGGAGCAGAGACGAGA
>DASWHW010000201.1:0-8961 GCA_036397975.1 Bacteroidota bacterium | reverse complement strand
ACATCTCCTATTACTGCACCTTCAAAATTGAGATACTCCTTGGCTTCAGCATCTAAGAAAACGGCCTCGCCGCTAAATGTGGCCCACCGAAAATTAGCTAAGCTATCGAATGTGCTGCTGCGGAAATCAGCTCTGCAGTCGAATCGGGAGCGTTCGAAATCAACTATACTGTTGAATGTGGCGCCGTCGAAATAAGTATTGCTGTTGAATCCGGCCAAGGAGAAATCAGTTGTGCCGTCGAATTTGGCCCGGCGGAAATAAGCTGTGTACAATCTGCTGCCGTGGAAATTAACTGTGCTGTTGAATGTGGCTCTGTAGAAATCAGCTCTACTGTTGAATGTAGTTCTCGTGAAATTAGCTATGCTATCGAATGTGGTGTAGCGGAAATCAGCTGTGCTGTTGAAGGTGGTGTTGCGGAAATCAGCTATGGTGTTGAATGTGGCCTGGTGGAAATTAGCTGTGCTCTCGAACGTCGCCCAACTGAAATCAACTGGATTGTCGAATCGGGCGGAAAATAAAATAACTGTACTGTCAAACGTTAGCCTGCTGAAGTCGGCAGCTTTACGAAAATCCAAAGGATAGAAGGGAGGAATGGCGCGAGTTCTTATCAGATTTAGTTCTCCACCATACTGGTAAGAGGTGGGATTTTTTTCCTTCTTTTGAGCGATTTCTTCAATCCAAATCACAACAAGGAGCGGAATAATAAACAGTCTGTATGTCATTACATTCGGTCGGTTTGACAAGGAGAAAAGGTTTGCTCAGTAGCGTTGAAGCTATCATGAAAAAGTGCGATATGCAACCTTCAATCACTCGCGCATTGTCACCTTTTTAGAAGTTATCTTCTTATTTTTCATAATAATCTCTTCCTTGACATGCAAACGCCTTTTGATTACTTTTTGAAGTCGTACTGTCGCATTTCAATTGGTTTATTCGAAGAATATGGCAACTCAAAATAACGAAAGGCCTTTGTCGGATCGGGAGAGCACCGTATTACACTATGTGGTGCACGATTTCATTGAAACTGCCACTCCAATAGGGTCAAGGTTTATTTCGAAGAGGCACGAAGACGAGCTTGGGCTGAGTTCTGCAAGCATTCGCAACGTCATGTCAGATCTTGAGTATATGGGATACATCAACCACCCACATACTTCGGCTGGCAGAGTCCCGACCGATCTCGGCTATCGGTATTACCTCGATAACCTTATGAAGATGGAAAGCCTTCCAACGGAGCAGCAGGAGGACATCAAAAGAGGCCTTGATGCTGCCGAAGAACGGGAGTCGATACTCCATGAAACGTCAAAAGTCCTTAGCAAAATTTCACGTCAGCTATGCGTTGTGACTTCCCCGCAGTTGAGCGCTGGAACCATCGAGAAAATGGAAATGATCCAGGTAAGCTCCAACAGAGTGATGGTGATTATCTCCATTAAATCGGGACTTGTACAAACGATCATGATGGAAGTCTCGTCCGCGATACCCCGGGAAAAACTTGATTATACTGCCAGACTCCTGAATGAAAAGCTGGCCGGACTGACAATTAAAGAGGTGAAGGAAACATTTGTCGAGCGTCTTAAGGACACACAGGGTGAGGATATGGGATTGATTCGCCTCTTCGTGGACTCCGTCGACAAACTATTCCTGAGGAACAGATCTGAAAAGCTTCACATTTCAGGGACTGAGAGTATCCTTGACCAGCCGGAGTTTGTTAACCCGAGCGAGTTCAGGGGTATCATCGAGCTTATCAGCAACGAGGAGATTATTATTCACGTTCTGGAAAAACAGGAAGGAAAACCAAAGGAGATTCGAGTATCCATCGGCTCGGAGAACGATGACGAGAAACTTTCGCAGTATGGCGTCATAACTTCAATGTATACCGTTGGAGACATTTCCGGCTCCATCGGTGTGATTGGTCCAAAAAGAATGCACTACTCGAAGATGATTCCTCTGGTAGATTATGTAGCAAAAACAATTTCTCAAATGTTTGATAATTCTAATCGTATTTAAAATGGAGTATGATGACTGAGCGCAAGGACACAGCAAACGAAGCAAGCAACAAGGATAAGGAAGAGACAAAAGACGAATCAGTCCAACAAGAGGAAACGGTAGAGCCGTCCGCATCTGTTGCTGGTGAAGGGCCTGCGGAAGAAATAAACGAACTGCAACTCTTCCAGAAAAAGCTTGAGGAGGCACAGAAAAGCGCAGAGGCATACAAGGATCAGTTTCTGCGCAAGGCTGCGGAATTCGATAATTACAAGAAGCGCACCGATGGCGAGCGTATTGAATTGATCAAGTACGCAAACGAGCGTTTGATTTCCCAGATTCTTCCAATCCTGGACGACTTCCAGCGGTCGATGAAAGCCGGATCGGCAAAGCACGATTTCGACCAGTTTTATAAGGGGATAGAGCTCGTTGCGAACAAACTTGCAAAAGTACTTGAGGCGCAGGGCCTGAAGGCGTTCGACTCTCTCGGTCAACCCTTCAATGTAGATTTTCATGATGCGCTATTGCAAAGCTCATCCGCCGATGTCCCCCCGAACACTGTTGTGGAAGAAGTGGAAAAGGGATATCACCTCCATGATAAAGTGTTACGCCACGCAAAGGTGATTGTCTCGAGCGCGCCGGAAGTTGGAGCAGATGATCAAGACGGCACAGGCGGCGACGGAACAGAAGAGAAGAAAGCCGCAGAATGAGCAAACGAGATTACTATGAGGTTCTGGGGATCCAGAAGAACGCTTCTGCCGATGATATAAAGAAGTCCTACCGAAAACTTGCGATGCAGTTTCACCCCGACCGGAATCCTGGCAACACAGAAGCCGAATCGAAGTTCAAGGAGGCGGCGGAGGCATACGAAGTCCTTCGTGATCCTGACAAGCGGCGCAGGTATGACCAGTTCGGGCATGATGGACTGCGCGGTGCCGGAGGCGGAAGGCCCTTTACCGACGTCAACGATATCTTCAGTACCTTCAGTGAGATCTTTGGCGGCGGATTTGGCGGAGGGTCGATCTTGGACGATGTTTTTGGTGGAGGAGGCGGTCGCCAACGACGTCAATCGGGAAGCGGATCTCCAGGGTCTGATCTGAAATTGAGGCTGTCTCTCTCGCTTGAAGAGATCGCCATGGGAGTGGAGAAAAAGATAAAGATCAAGAAGTGGAAGGTTTGTGAAACCTGCCACGGCTCGGGGGCAAAGTCGTCGAGTGCGAAGACCTCCTGCCCGCAATGTGGAGGAACAGGGGAACTGCGTCAGGTCTCACGCTCGGTCTTTGGTCAGTTTGTCAATATCACTGCCTGCAATAACTGCGGCGGAGAAGGAACCATCGTTCGTGATCCATGCTCCACCTGCAGCGGCGAAGGACGCGTGCAGGGCGAGAGCACGATTAAGGTCAATATCCCCGCAGGGGTGAGCGAGGGGAATTATATACCCCTGCATCGCGAAGGGAACGCGGGGCGTCGCGGTGGACCGGCCGGCGACATTATTGTGGTCATCGAGGAAGAACCGCATCCCGTCTTTACGCGCAATGGAAACGATGTAATCCTGGACCTTCTTGTTAGTTTTCCGGAAGCCGTCACGGGCGCGGACGTCGAAGTTCCAACCTTAAACGGACGAGCAAAGTTGCGCGTTGACGCGGGAACTCAATCCGGGAGAATTCTCCGGATGCGAGATAAGGGAATTCCTCACCTGAACAGCCATGGACGCGGCGATCAGCTCGTGCGTGTAAATGTGTGGGTTCCCACAAGAGTAAACTCGAAAGAGCGTGATCTTCTCAAAGAACTCTCCGAGTCTGATAACATGAATCCGAAAGAGGGAGACAAGTCGGCAAATTCCGATAAAAGCTTCTTCGGCCGGATGAAAAAAGCGTTCTCGTAATTTCTTCTTTCCCTTTCTCACGAAGTTACCATATCGGCGCGAGGCATGTTCTCGTCACTGCAGGAGAAGTTCGGCTTTTCGAAAAACGAAATCATCGTTGTTCTTCTCCTTTGTCTTGCCTTTTTGATCGGCGTGGGAATTCAATGGTTCAAGAAATCCGCCTCGTCTGATCAGGATCAACAATTCGATTACCGTGAAATTGAAAAGGAGTTCCTCGAGCTCTCGCGACGTGATTCCCTGGAGCGGGCAACGCGACAGGATTCTACGCGGGAAGAAAAGAGAAAGACCCTCGCACCTCGCAGCATTAACATCAACACGGCAACAAAGGAAGAACTACTACTCCTTCCGGGAATTGGAGAGCAATACGCAGACCGGATCATTCTCTCTCGTGAGGATTCCGGCAAATTTCAGACGATCGAAGAAATAATGAGGGTGAGGGGAATTGGAAAGAAAACGCTGGAAAAGATTCGCCCCTATATTACGATTGGCACAGAACTGCGGTCAAAGTAGTCTCAAGACTATGAGAATGGGGAACCGCCGGGAATCGGCAACGCACCTCCATCCACTATCTCAATATCCGTTCCCTGAATCCACTCGGCCTCCGGAAGAACAGACCGCTCCGTCCATTCCTGAGCGATCGCAGATGCCTCCCCGCTCGGGATCATTTGAATAGTTTCCCACGGACAGTATTTCACGCAAAGCTTACATCCGATGCAGATGTCGAGATCAATTTCAACCAGCTTTTTGTGCTGGTCGTGATCAGGGCCGGGGACGGTGAGGATGCAGTCGACCGGACAAAACTCGATGCAGACTTCACAACCCGTACAACCTGATTGATCGATAATCGCTAGCTCTCGAGGGCGTTTCTTTGGTTTGACTCCGTCTGCCATGTAAGCCTTTACTCGAATTGAAGAACGGTGGGAATTTCACGATTAATTAACCGAAAAGAGCGAAGAATTTCAACTTGGCCGTCATCTTCCGAATTCACCAAGCTGAAAAACAAATGAATTGCTTTGGTGAGTTTGCTTGTTCTTCCTTGAACGTCCCTTGATGAATGGACTACCGAGAGGAATACGCAACTTTGCCCAAGATGGTAACCAAACTTGGGAAGTACGATGCAAAAGAAACTGCCGACTCAGCAAACGAGGGTTTTCGCAAAACTGGCGAGAAGAAGTGATTTGGCATGAAGTGAGATTCGATGAGGGATTTTTTTGGAGGGTGTTTTCGTTCCTCCACGATTGATAATCCCGATGAAATTCCATCGTGCAAAGCAAGAAGGACCCCATGTCCCGTAAATGGCTCAACTGTCTGCCTTGCATCACCGATGAGTCTTGCCCCCTGTCCTTCTACCAATGTTCGTCGTGGATGAATAGGAGAAGCAGTGAACACATTGTCAGTTGGAGCGCATAAAGGAATTCGCCAGCGAGCCTTATCGTTGGCGTGGAGCGTCTTGCGAAGAAAGAATGGAAAATCCCTTTTTGCAATAGCAGCAATATCCGGACTTGTCACCATTCCCATGGTTGCAGTTTCATTAGAACAGTTGACAACACCCGCATAACCCAATGCGAATAGATACATTTCTACACCGTCCGCAACCGCCTCCTGGTACTGAGTGTGCCACTGCACTCCACATCGGTCTTTCCGGACATGCGAATGCCGGACAAGTCCCAGCCTCCGAAAATGTTCACCGACGCGTGAGTTCCGGCCATCTGCACCGATAAGAACCCGACACCGAAACCATGAAATAGTCGAGTTGCTGTTGTTCCTGACTTCGATTTCCCAGACATCGCTGTCTCTTTTCACGCCGATCATCTCATGACGCGTTAGAACTTCTGTTCCCCTATCCGCGGCGTGGCGGAGGAGAATGTCGTCAAATTCACTTCTCTGCATGCTGAAGAATGGCCGCTCGTTGTTTTCTTGAAGATCGACCGAAACGCTTTTCCCGCCTTGATTCGTAACCGACAGTCTCCGGATAACTCTATGGGAATTCTGACGGAACTTCTCGGAGACTCCGAGCCGATCGAACAAAGGCCACGCTTTCGGATGAATACAATCACCGCAGATTTTGGGTCGCGGAAATGCTGCTTTCTCCAGAACGAGGGTTTTCATTCCTGCTTGAGCAAGAATAGTCGCGCAGGAAGAACCTGCGGGCCCTCCACCCACGACAATAGCGTCGTACTCTACCGCAACATTCATCCCTGATATCTTCCAAGCAACAATGAAGCGTTAATACCTCCAAAGCCAAAGGAGTTCGAGAGAACATATTCGATTGGCTGCGGTCGTCCAACGTTCGGGACGTAATCAAGATCGCAGTCCGGGTCGGGGTTGAAGAGATTCATCGTCGGAGGCACGAAGTTTTTCTCAAACATCAACGCGCAAATCGCAGCCTCTACAGAACCAGAGGCTCCCAATGCATGGCCATGCATTGATTTCGTTGCGCTGATCGGAATACGACTGGCGTCTTCTCCAAACACTTGCTTGATGGCCGCTGTTTCGGTTCGATCATTCAACTGCGTGGCACTCGCGTGAGCGTTGATGGCGCTTATTTCTCTTGGAGATACGCCGGCCTCCTCGAGCACATCTCGCATCACCCGCACAGCGCTTTCTCCATCCGGTCGGGGAATAACCATATGGTGCGCATCGTTATTGGATGAATACCCCAGAAGCTCCGCGTAAATACGGGCGTTTCTTGTGAGGGCGTGCCCTAACTCTTCGAGGATCAACACGGCGGCAGCTTCTCCCATCACGAACCCGTCGCGCAATTTGTCAAACGGCCTGCATGCAGATGAAGGGTCAGGATTTGTTGACATTGTTTTGATGATTGCGAAAGCGCTGAAAGTCAATTCATAGAGCGGGGCTTCACCACCGGCCGCGATCATGATGTCTGCCTGTCCATAGCTGATGTTCCGAAACGCCTCACCGATCGCCATTGTCCCTGAGGAACAACTGTTTGAGTTGGCGTTGGTTGGTCCCGTACAACCATAGCGAATCGCAATATTGCTGGAGCCTGAACCGCCGAAGACCGTGAGTGCAAGGCTGGTGTCTACTGCTCGCAGGCCTTGCTTCAGATAGACCTCGTGCTGTCGCTCCGCACCTGCCACTCCGCCCAGCGCGGTTCCAATCGTCACGCCAAGGCGTTCGTTGCGATGTTGAGGACCGAGTCGCAGTCCTGCGTCCGCAATCGCAAGATCGCTTGCGGCAAGGCCCATCTGTGCAAAACGATCCATCCTGCGTGAAGTCTTCGCGTCAAAGTAATCCAGCGGATCAAAGTCTTCGATCTCCGCCGCGACTTTGGTTTTGATTTGTGAAGTATCAAAGCGTGTTATTGACCGGACGCCATTTGTTCCGTTGCAGACGCCTCGCCATAATCCTTCCTTGCCATTGCCAATTGACGTGATCGCGCCAATGCCAGTAATTACCACGCGCCTACGCTCCATAGTGGGTCTCGATATGCTTCTTCATGTGTGTGAGAGTTTGGTTGGCGATAAAACGAATAAAGAAGCTACCGATGATTTTTTCAGCAACGAACTTCCCGATAAGAGGAATTGATGGCTGAAGATCATGATGAATCGTCACGCGTACACCTTCACTTATGTTTTCGAATTTCCAGACGACCTTCATCCCCTTGGTAAACGCCTTCAGATGATGAAAGTGAATTTCTTTACCTGTTTCGTCAACGCGAAGTTCCGATGTCCATTGGATCGGAATCCACCTTCGCCATGCGGCCATCTGAAGAATCGCTGCACCATCGACATTCCGGAGAATGCGAACATAGCGGTAATGCGGTAGAATTCGTGGCCAACTGACAAGATCGGATGCCACGCGGAAGACTTCCTCAAGCGGCGCGTTGATGGTAATTGAATTTTCAGAGTGCATCTGTCCAACCAACGAGGACGAACCGAAAAAATGGGTGTCGGAAAATCGCGTGCCTTTCCAATCCTGCCTCTTTTGCCATTGTGGATAGTTCGTTCCAGGTAAACGCTCTCAACACAGAAAGGGTCGAGTCATGCAGCGTCATTGGATTGCGCATGAATGCGTGTGTAAATCCCCACGTGACTCCTGCCCCAACCCAACTACGCTGCAAATCATTGACGACGATCCCATATTTGCTCAGTCGCTTCATCTCTTTGAGAATCACCACGCAATCTTCAAATGAGTGATGATGGAGAACCAACGACGCCGTTACAACATCAAATGACCGGTCAGGAAAAGGTGGGGTACGAATATCACCATCCACAATATTGATTTCGTCAATTCCCGAAGTCATTGCACGGGCAATTTCGAGAATCTGCTGTTGTTTTTCGATTCCGACAATCTCCACTTGTCGCCCGCTCTTCTTCAACCGACGAATGAGTATCGGCAAATGGTCGGCTGAGCCGGTGCCAAGATCAAGAATCCTCACGCTATCGCCAGGAGGAATGCGTTTTGCCACCGCATTCATGCCAAGCAATAACGCACTGTGTCCACCAAACCACTTATTGATCCTCCTCAGATTTGCAAGATCTTCACGGAGCATTGCCGGATCACAGTGGGGATGATCCATCATCTCCGGTTCCGTTGGCGAGAATCTTCTGCGAGGAACAACAATTGACATGGAATAACTTCCTTTTCGTTGCTCAACAAGAAAGGGCACTTGAGAGTGCCCTTCATGAATGAGATATTTTGACCTGCCTATTTATCGAAAGTACGAGTCCACACTTCGGAACGCCCGAAGAACGGAATCAGAATGTAGCCTCTAACCTTCAGCGCGTTGGTACCCGGAAGAGCTATCTTCGCCTTGTAATCGTTACCACTTTCCGGATCGTAGATCATTCCGTTCACCCATTCATCATCTTGGTATACAAAGTCGCGGAGAATTTCGAGTCCGATAATGGGTTTGGTTCGCAGCGTGTCTTCCGGATTATTGATGTCCCGCAGGATCTCAGACGATTCCTCTTGTTGCTTCGACCAAATGATTTTGCCGTAGTAGTGGTCGTCGAGCTCATAAATTTTGACTTTGGCTTTTCCCTCTCCGGTGAGCCAAAGGCCGACGACCTGATCTCCATCGTCCGGAGGAAAGGCAAAGGAGGCTAAGAGGAGAACGAGCAGCACGAACCCCA
>DASWHW010000200.1:0-2463 GCA_036397975.1 Bacteroidota bacterium | reverse complement strand
GTCTCTCCGTTGCTCCTTGCGAACAGATCCATTCTCGGGAACGGCTCTGCGTTGAGAGACATTACCATTGATGATCAATCTGGAAAACTCTACTGGACTGCCACGAATCTACAAGAGGGGTCCGCTATCTTCCGAGCCAATCTCGATGGGACGAGTCTTGACACCTTGATTCGTTGGGCTGCCAGCGGTGCCGAAGCGCCCAGGGGAATAGCACTTGATAGTGCTGGAGGAACAATGTACTGGGTGGACTTCAACCTTGGTTCGATCTGGTCTGCAACTCTAAACGGATCGAATCAACAAGAAATTCTTTCGAGTCTGGCAGGACCTTCCGGTCTTCGGTTAGACACGCGAACCAACAAGCTTTATTGGACGGAGTTCAACGGCAGAACCATTCAAAGGGCAAATGCCGATGGCACAGGACAGGAGCTTCTGATCACCACGTCCGGAAGACCGAGCCATATCGGCCTGGATACTGTGGGTGGAAAGATGTACTGGTCGGAAATAGCGCCCGGTATACTCCGGCGTGCCGATTTGGATGGGCAGAACGTTGAAGACATTCCGATCGTGGTTAGCCATCCAGGTGGAATCGCAGTCTCCCGATCTCCCGCCACTGATGTAGAACTCACGCATCGACAAGCGCCAACGGAATTTGGGCTGGAACAAAACTATCCGAATCCGTTCAATCCAAGTACGTCGATCGGATTTTCGATACCAAGAACAAGCAATGTTACGCTGAAAGTCTTTGACGTCCTCGGAAAAGAAGTGACGACGCTCGCTTCAGGGACATACGAACCCGGTGCGTATGCATTTTCATGGAATGCATCTAACACTCCGAGCGGTGTGTATTATTATCGCTTGACTTCCGATAATTTTACCGCGGTCAGGAAAATGATCCTGGTGCGATAAGTGTGTATTGTCGAGCCCGCCGCTTGTTGCACCTTGCAATGTAAATCGGTAGTTTTTGCCAACGGCACAATGGATGTGACCATTCTCCACCCGATCACACGTGAGACGCCGCTTCTCCCACAAGTCTCAAGGAGGCAGCCATGGTACTTTCATTCCGGAACATTCTGGTGCTGCTGTTGATCACGCTTGCAGGCGTCGCTTGCAGTGTGGTTGTCGGTCTTATATCCTACGGTGCAGACGTCTTCCGACCGGATAGCCCCGGATTTTCTTTTCTGGTGTATGGCTTGAGCGGCGCCTTTATTTTTGCGTTCTACCATGTCCGGGGTCTGTCCGAGACGATCACCACGGCGGTGATAGTCAGCGCAATTCAGTTCGTCGTCATCATCGCATGGTTCGGAGTGCTCCGTGCAGGGATATGGTCTTTTGGTGTGAACCTGCCAATCATCCTTCTCGCGTTTATCTTTGAGCGAAAACTCGCGCCTCTCCGCAGATGGAAATTTTTGGTGGTTGCTCTGGTGTACGGTGCGATGTTCGTTCTTCTCACGCTTCTCACAAGTCTTCTCAGCGGGATCGAGCAAATGCCGGCTGTGATTTTCAGAAACAACTTTGCCGACGGTCTGCTCATAGGCTTGGGACTTGGCATCGGTATCGAAGGAGGGGAGGCGTTGGCTCAATCGATGGAACATCCGGCGAAGGCGTAAGCCGTTCCTGTTATTGATTTTCCCGGGCAATTCGCGTACATTATGCCCGCTTTTTCCCAATTTGGCCTGCGAACGTTTTTTGTGAGCAGTCGCCACATTGAGGATCCCGCCCTGGCGGGATTGGTTTGGAGCATAGGCAAACTTCGTACTTACATATGCCGACGTAGCTCAGTTGGTTACCCGCCCGACCGCCTGTGTTACGACGGAAAAAGTCAGGCGGGCAGGGAGTACCAGATTGTGGATCTGATGACGTAATTTTATTTATTCGCCGACGTAGCTCAGTCCCAATTTGGCCCGCGAACGTTTTTTGTGAGCAGTCGCCACATTGAGGATCCCGCCCTGGCGGGATTGGTTTGGAGCATAGGCAAACTTCGTACTTACATATGCCGACGTAGCTCAGTTGGTTAGAGCACCAGATTGTGGATCTGGGGGTCACTGGTTCGAGTCCAGTCGTCGGTACTAGTTCATTGGTTTTGCATGTGTTGCAAGATTCCATGGGCTATTCCCCACTCTTTACCACATGTTTCTCCATAAGACTACCTCGCGATTCCGATGGTAGTGGGTAGCTGGGGTCAAAAACTGCCTCTTTCAAAGGACTCCTGAATTACGAAATGACAGAAAAGGAATATCTCGAACAGTATATTGCTGAAGGGTTCCGAGCCGCGATGGTATTGCGCGACCCTTTGCCAGAGGAACTTCGCGACGCGCCTCATCCTCTTTCAGGGATAACTGTGAAGGAACTTCCGTTAGCGCATCCCGACGGGCGCGAATTGATGTACTACCTGACGGATCCCATCGCGATCAAATTTGCAGAGAGTTTAGTTCAGAAGGAAAGGACGACTATTGGATACAGGCT
>DASWHW010000199.1:0-3691 GCA_036397975.1 Bacteroidota bacterium | reverse complement strand
GTCGAGGGCTTCCTTCATGGTTGCTTCCCATTTGTCGAAGTTTCCCGCCTGGAGGTAATAGGACGCCATCGTGTTGAGCTGTTCAAGGCCATATTTTCTTTTGAGATACTCGCCAACAATTCCTGCCGCTTTTTCCGGATTGCGATTGATTTTCGCCTCTATCAGCGCCTGAAGATTCGCGAACTCCCAATTCAGGGGATACTCGGTATATGCTTGCTTGGCAAGCGTCACCAATTTGTCAATTTCCTTTTTCTTTCCCAACAATTCCATCTCGATGCGATAGATATTCTCCTGGCTGGATAGCTGTTGTCTCACACGTCCCAGCAGTTCTTCCACTCTTTGGTATTCTTCATTGCGCATCGCCTCTCCTATTCGGTAGCCGAGCACTTCCGGAAGTTGATCGTCAATGGTGGAAACTTTTGTAAGGAGTTCGTTGAGTTCGTCGCGCTTTTCACCGCGTTGGTACGCTTCCATCATCACGATGTAGAACATTGTGCAGCGAGGCCACTTCTTCAAACCCTGGCGCAGGATTCTCTCCGCTTCAGGTGCCTTGTCGTTTTGGAGATAGAGTTTCGCAAGAAGCAGATAGTTCTCCGGATGATCGGTGTGTGATTCCTGCCGGTTCCTGAAAAAGACTTCAAAGGAATTCTCCAACACGGTCGCCGGTGCGGATGGCTTGCGGGAGTACTGCTGCAGATCGGTTGAGTAACGAAGTCCCTCAAGTCGCTTCCCGTGCTCATCCGTGATACGCACGAGGAAATTACATTTCTCAATTTCTGAACAACCGCACTTGATGAGAACCCTGTTCCATCCCTTTTGCAATTCGGTCGCAACGATGTATGTATCAAGATCGTTGTTGTTCTCGTCGAAATACTCGATGACCATCTCATCGTTCAGAAAAGCCCGGAGAGACCCCGAAGTGCCAACCCGGAGATGAACCTTCATCTTTTCCGGTGCGTAGACGAAAGTGTTCGCATAGAAAATGGATTTGCGAAAAGGAAAGTGCCGTGTGAAATCGATCCACGTGCTCGGAAGCGGCGAAGAGATCGGAAACCACGATGCCGGAACGCCACCTTTTCCCTCATACTCGGCCTTTGGATCAAACTCCGTTTCGGGTGGATATGCCTTATCATATCCCGACGCAGATACATTTTCAAAGGGTCCGATAAGCAGCCAATCGCTCACCGCATTCGTTCGCTCATGCCACTTTCTCGCTTCTGCAAGGTCGCCGCGCTCGCTGTAATACTCTGCAAGCCCTGAGGTAATCTGGGCGCCAAGTACTCCTCGCTCATCCGAGGCGGATGTGAGCTTTTCTAAATAGTCGAGCAATCCAAGTTCCTTCAGATCATCCCTCAGTCGAAACCGAAGAGTAAACCAAAAAGCGGCAATATACGGATAGCTGTTTTGGATCCTTTCCCCGAGAGGCTTTATCGCCTCCCAACTCTCCTTGTGCTTTTCACGCATGCTCTGCAGCAGGGCCAATCCAAGGTATCCGCGCTCGCTGGATGGGTCGGCCGCAATGGCCCCCCGAAATTGGTTCTCGGCCAGAGCATAGTCAGGCACTTGCCACGATCGCCACGCAGCATCCGCAAGACTATCTGAGAGAGTATCTCCATAGACAGTGGTCGAACCGGCTACAAGTATAAGAATGGCAAGAAGTGATTTCATGGCTTACTCTCCTGGTTTGTTGTTTCCATCTTTTGGCATTCCGCATCCAATGTCCATCCAATTTATCGGAACACTGGTCTGCCGTCATCTTTAAGGCACAACGACAGTGATGACATTCGAGAACCCCACGGTCGGATTGTCAAATTCGTATTCATACGATGCAGGGTTGAATACGAGCCCGCCCGCTGCACCCCGCGATCGCGGATATGCAACGACGAACAAAGTGTCTCCCCTGCGTATTCGATACCGGGGATAGTAGTAATCAAAGAACTGAACCGTGCTGTTGAAAGTGGTCGAACTTGAGAATGTATACACGGACTCGTAGAATATGTAATGGAATAGCGTTGAAGTTACGGGTGCCTGCCGGCAAAAAAGAAAAGCGATACTCCTCCCCAGCGAGTCCGATGAAGAGAGTGTCCCTTGGAACTCAATGGTTCGGTTTGAATCTACAGTGATACCGCTCAGACTTGTCACGGAGACAGTTGGTATCTGGGCCAAGTAGATTTCGTTGAGATAGAGAATAGCTCCTCCAACAAACTGGATGGAGAACCTCTTCTCTTTAAGGTAACCCTGTTTTGAAAAAGTCACGTCATAGATTCCGGTGGGGACGTTGCAAAGCGTCCAAAAGCCCAGTGAGTCTGAGATCGTATAGATGGAGCCGCCTGCAGTCGTTACGCTGACTCCGGCTGAGTTGGTGAGCTGCCTTCCAAAATCGTCGTACAGACGAATGTGACCTGCTATTTTTCCCGCGTATATGGGAGCAACGAGATCGGTATCCGACCGGCACCCAATCACCGGGAGGAGAAAAATCAGTACAAGAGGTAGACGATCCATTGGATTTCTTTGAAATAACCCCCTTCTCCCGTCCACTTGATTCTGCGTAACACTCACGGCACTACACGGACTGTCCCTTCTCGCCGTTTTGCTGACTCACAGGAAATGGTGCAGTTCGAACGTCTAACGAATTCGCAGTCTCATTTCACTTTATCCGACCACACAGCCAACTCAGTGCCGTTAGAATCAGCAAAATGAATGAGACTCAACGCGTCTCTGCAACTCCTGCAGTTTTCTTCAATCTGGTAGTGAGTTCTTCTCGCAAGGCATTGAGAGCAATTTTCTTTGCGTTGGAGGTTGCCTGCGTTTCGCGAATGAACATAAGTGGCCGGGTCTGATGGTCTGTTCCCTCCGCCTCCGCTGTCAGGTACAAATATTGATTCTTTACATCCCACATGGTGGCCTTGGTCATTACAAGTGCATCCATCTCCGATCCGGGAAGAAAAGCCATCGGCACCAGGAGAACATAGCTCACTCCCCATGGATTATTGTACCTATCAATATCCGTCACGGTGTTTATGATAAGGACTGCGTCTGCCCCATGACGCGCTGCTGACAGGCGGATGCTCTTTAGATCAGAAGCCGCCTCGGTAGAGGAAATAACATACATATCAGAAATAACTCCCTTTTCCAGAAGCTCCTTTCCAATTAAGAGAATTGAGTCTTTGTCCTCACCCCGCCACAAGGGATGCTGGTCACGGTAGTAGTAATAGTTTTCGTTGCGCTTTGGCTCGTCGAAATACACAGCCAACTTATACGGACTCGGAAGTTGAGGTTTGAGTTCGTAGGCTTGCTTGATTTCGTCTTCGGTAACCTGTTGAACTGATCCCTGCAGACTCTTGTTCAGCTCTCCGCGATCAAAACCGCGGCTCGAAGTACAACCCGAAAGAAATACTGCAACTAGAATCGCGAGAATTGATTTCATAGAAGTCATGATCGTCTCACGTTGGTGGTTGGTTGGTTTTCCTTCATTGATGAACTATCAACAAATAATTTATGTGCAGCGACGTTGACTACTCCGAAAAGACAACTGATACGAGGCGATCCTACTTCTCTGACCACACAGCCAACTCATTCCCGTTGGGATCGGCAAAATGAAAACGTCGGCCTCCGGGAAATGGGAATATATCCTTAACAATCTTGCCGCCACTGGCGATGACCTTCTTTTTCGTCTTTTCTATATCAAGGG
>DASWHW010000198.1:0-30058 GCA_036397975.1 Bacteroidota bacterium | reverse complement strand
TCAACAAGACCGACGAGGAAGGAAAGAGGCTCGTTCTTGTTCATGAAAAAATCGATGGATGGGTTTTCAATAACCTTCCCCAACCTGTAGTCAAGATACCCGGAAATGTACACGAAGGGAGTTGTTCGATAGCTTGCGCTGAAACGGATAAGGCGGTGAAGCTCCATACCGTTGAGCCGGGGCATTCGAATGTCCGACACCACGATCTCAATCCTGTCTGTTTGAAGAATTTGATAAGCCTCTGCACCATCCGCGGCGGTGTGGACAACGTGGCCTTGCAGAGATAGGACTTCGCTTGCTAATTCGCGGTAGTTTTGGTCGTCGTCAACAACTAGTAGATTCATATCTTCCTCTCATCCTGTCCCACAAAATCTATCAAGACTCTAATCATCCAATTGAGTGCCACAAGAAACTGAGGCAATGGTATCATATTTCAATGAAAACGCCAATAATTCGAGAGGAGATTCTACACGGGATGGCATGCTTTTGCCCGGTGGGACAAAGGTAGCCACGTAACTCGAAAGCTAATCGAATCTAGTCATGAGTCAGGATGCAGCGCGGAGAGAATCGATGATCTTCAATCGGGTGGCGCGCACGGCCGGGAAGAACCCGCCAAAGATGCCCATAACAAGTGAGAAGATAAGGGTCCCAATAATGATATCCGGTGACATCCGGAAGCCGAAAGCAAGTTCGGAGAATGAAGAAAAGTTCGTGGTCGAGAAACTGAAGAAAGACATGAGCGATGCGAGCGCTATGCCGACGCTTCCTCCGATAATAGCGATGAAGATAGACTCGACAAGGAACGCGAGGTAGACACTTGGCCTGCTGAATCCAAGAGCACGGAAAGTCCCAATCTCTCGCGTTCGGTTGGCAACGGCGGCATACATGGTAATGGCTGCTCCGATTACGGCACCGATGCTGAAAATGATTGTCACGATCAAACCGAGGATCTTGATGAAGTCCGACATCAACTTTGATTGCTCTTGATAATACGCTCGTTCGATTTTCAGGTCAATATATTGTGTTCGAGGATCATTTTCCATTCTGGACTTGAGCGCGGCGAATCCATTCTTTCCCTTGAGGCGGGCAGTCACCGTTGAAAAAACAGGCCGGCCGAATGCAGGCATGAACTGCTCAACATCCCCCCAGATCTCTGATTCAAATGCGGTGCCTGCAGCTTCAAAGACGCCAACGACGGTCCACCAATCATCACCAAACTTGATTCGTTGGCCAATGTCTGCGCCCGCGAATTTCGCATTGATGCTCTTGCC
Organism: Bacteroidota bacterium; assembly: GCA_036397975.1. Classification (GTDB taxonomy): domain Bacteria; phylum Bacteroidota; class Ignavibacteria; order UBA10030; family UBA6906; genus SZUA-287. The sequence continues at coordinate 28,787 of DASWHW010000198.1, read as the reverse complement.
GACGATAATTTCATCCTTGCCAAACTCGAACATGCGTCCATCTGTGATCTTCAGTTGGGGCCGCAGGTCGATCGCTTGTGGAGAAATTCCACGGACGACAATATTTCCCATGTCGTTCGTTTCTTTTTTTCCCAGGTTAATAATAATGTACGTCTCTGTTGATGCGAAGGATTTTCCACCCTGTCCGATTGCAATTTCTGGCTGGGAAAGAAGAACGTTCGCACCATCTCTCTCAATTTGGCTCACAAGCTCCGAGGTTGCCGACCTGCGAAGCGCGATTACATTGTCTTCAGAACCTGTCTCGATGAGAGTCTCTTCCAGTCCGTGCGCAAGCATGAGAACAGCGGCGAACACGAACGCCACGAGTGCGATACCGCCGAGCGTGAGAACAGTGGTAAGGCGTCTCGTCCAAAGGCTGCGCCATATATACTTCAAAGGAACAATCATGATGTTCTATCCTATTTGTCTGAGACCGTCGGCGATTTTTGTCCGGAGTGTTGCACTCGTTGGGAATGTCGCTGCGATTATACCTGCAAGAAGGGCTACCGAAACTGCCAGGATGATGGTGATATCTTCGACATTGAAAATCGGGAAGAATGTCGGGAATAGCTTTGCAAAGCCCGCGGAAATGGGGAACGTGAGCGCCAAGCCAAGCGCGCCACCGAGACAAGCCAGGAGCAGTGATTCACCGGCAATGAGGCCGACGATGTGGACGGAGGAGAAACCAAGCGTCTTCAGCACCGCATACTCGCGAGTTCGCTCACGTGCTGCCATCGCGATCGTATTTGCGAGAATGAGAAGAATGATGCCGATGATAATATACGAGATTGCCTCCAGCGAGGTAATGATCGCACTCGACATCGAAACAAAACTTTGTTGAAACTCTTTCTCAGTTTCAGTTTTGGTGCCCGCCCGGGAATTACTGAACAATTCATCCACCTCGCGAGCGACGGCCGGCATCGCATTTTGATCTTTGACACGGAGAACATACCATCCAACATTGCCCTGGCGCGTGGGCTGCTGTTGGGTAATGCGCTCGTTAAGATAGTCCCACTGAAACAGCATCTGGGTTTCATCCCATGTTTCGTCCTTCCCCTTGTAGATGCCGCGAACAACGAAGTCCCACTTTCCCGGATAGATGTCTCCATCCATGGAAACGATATCGCCAATCTTGAATCCATGCTCCTTGGCAATCTTAGTCCCCACGACACAGGCATTCCGTTCCTTGCGAAAATCTGCCAGCTCCTTTTCCGAAAGAACAAACTCCGGATAAATATCGAAGTATGTCTCAGGGTCAACCGCCATTCGCGGGAAGAAATTCTTCCAGTCGTTCGGATCCTTGTACAAACCACCGAACCAATTGGCGTATGTCACCTGATCCACGTCAGCAATCGTTTGGATTTTTTCCCTATACGATTTAGGCAAAGGCATGATGAAAGATACTTTGTGGCGGGTGATCATTCTTGTCACGCTGGACATTTCTACCCCAGCAGACCACGCCGTGACAATAGTTCGGAGAAAGCCGAACGCTGTTACCGCAATGCAAATTCCAAGAATAGTCAAAAACGTTCGGAGTTTATGGCGGAGTGCGTTCTTCAGGATTAATCGAAAAATAAACATACGCTATCCCTTCGTCAGTTCACCTTTGTCCAGATGCATCACTTTATGGGCTTTCTCAGCCGCGCGAGGGTCGTGGGTAACCATCACAATCGTCTTCTTGAACTCTTTGTTGAGTCTTTCCAGTAGCGTCATGATTTCTTCGGCCGAGACTTTGTCCAGATCCCCTGTCGGTTCATCCGCAACGATCAGGGCCGGATCGGTAACGAGGGCGCGCGCTATTGCCACCCTCTGTTCCTGACCTCCAGAAAGTTGCCGTGGATAATGATGGATCCGATCGGCAAGACCTACCAGTTTCAAGGCGGTTTCTACGTGCTCCATTTTTTCCTTCTTCGAGAGCCGGGTCAGGAGGAGAGGCAGCTCAACGTTTTCATATGCGGTGAGGACGGGCATGAGATTGTAGAACTGAAAGATGAATCCCACATTATTTGCCCGCCATTTCGCAAGTGCAGATTCACCAAGGCCGTCGATATCAACCTTGTTGACCACAACACTCCCCTGATCGGGTCGGTCGATGCCCGCGATGAGGTTGAGAAGCGTGGTCTTTCCGGAACCGGAAGGACCCATCAAAGCAAGAAACTCTCCCTCAGGAACAGTGAGAGAAATGTTCGTGAGCACCTCAACCTTTATCGCATCCCGCTGATACGATTTCGAAACTTTGTCGACTTGAACAAATCCGTTGCCAGCCATTCAATCTCCAGTGAATAATTGATCAGTTGCCCTTTATTCGTACTCGATCTCCCGTTGTAAGATCCCGAGGAGGATGAAGGATTATTTTTTCCCCTGCCGTGAGCCCCTCAAGGATTTCTACGCGAGTGCCAACAGCGGCGCCAGTTATCACAGAGACAACTTCCGCTCTCTCATCGCGCACTTTAAAAGCCACCGACTTATCGTCCCGAAGAATAACGGAACTCGTCGGGACTGTAAGAAGAGGGCGAATATTCTGTTGCTCCTCGTTACTTAATTCCTTTTCCAAAAAGAGAACCTTCGCACTCATTTCGGGGAGGACGCGCTCATCCTTCTGTTTGAACCGAACTTTTGTGAGTACGGTTGCCTTTGCTCTATCCGCAGTCGGAACGATCTTGTGCACAAATCCTTGATAACGAATTTCCGGGTATGCATCGAGAGCAATCTCACACGGTTGTCCAACCTTCACCCGTGTGATGTTTGACTCAGAAACATCCGCCTCAACTTCGAGTGATGACATATCCGCCATGGTTACAACCGCTCCCCGGGAGTTTGCGGAAGAAGCAAACGGTGCCACGACCTCTCCGACGTCGGCGTCCTTTGTGAGGACAGTGCCATCAAATGGCGCGCGAATTCTCGTGTTTTCAAGAGAGACCTGTGCACCCGAAAGAGATGCTCGTGCCCCTTTTATTGAAGCGACAACTTTATTGATGCGCGCTGAAGCAAGATCAAATTCAGCCGTCGATGTGAGCTTACGCGCATACATTGCTTCCTCACGCGCGAACGCCTGTGATGCTTCTACGGAGTCTGCAACAGCAAATTCTAAATCGGCGTGTGCCTTCTCCAGTGCCGCAAGAACGTCAGAGTCTTCGAGGCGGGCAATTATTTCTCCTTTCGATACCTTATCCCCCTCCTCCACCCCGAGGTAGACTAGTCTGCCAGTTCCTTTTGATGCTACTGATGCCTTTTGTTGAGCAACCACATAGCCACTTGCCGTGAGGACCGCATTTTCCTGTGAAGGGTATGTCAAGGAAACCGTCGTGAGTTCAACCTCAGGAATCGACGTGAAGCGATCTTTAAGCCCAAAGTAGGATGCTGCAAGGATTGCAACGACCAGGAGAAAGACAATCAGCTTCCAGGGCGGCTTTCTGCCGTCGGACGGGTCCTCTTCTTTGTTTCTGTTTATTCTTAGCGCTGAAAGATCAGCACTCTTCGTACTCATTCTCAAACTCTCATAGATGCGATGGAAAGATACAGGTATGTCGGTTGAGTGAACCAAGTGGGTTACAGTCAACGGTTCTATACGTACTGTTCGCGGGTCCGGTTACATCAGATCGGTTTCTTTTTTCCCTTATCTTCTTTCTCTGGCAACGACTTCTTATAAGCCCATTCGATGTACGGAAGTTCCACAATTGTACGAATCGAAAGGGGCTTCTTGGGCATCGGGATATTCCCAAACCCTAGTCCAGTGCGCTCGGCCGGTGGAGGTTTTGGTGGCTCTACATAGTCAGGAGAATTAAAGAGTGGTTCACCACTTTCGCGATTGACGATCAATGTTACTCCGTCTTTGTGTTCCTTGCCAGGAGGGAAGGAATACACCGAGTACAGTCCGGTCCACAGAGCAAACGCAAACCAGATTCCCACTCCAATGCCAACGATGAACAGGAGAATGAATACCTTTTTGACCGTGCCAGAAAAACCTCCGATAACCAAGGGAGCACTCCTCCGATTACGCGATATAAAAAAGGGCTACCACGTGGCAGCCCAATAGAACAATTTGGATCTGGAAGATTTACTTGTCCGTGAATGCAATCCAGCTGCCATAGACTGCGAACACTTTGCTTTCCCCCCAGGTGCTCACCTTCACTACAAATCCATCGCGGGTCACTCGATCCGGACTGACCGCAATGTTCGTGGAGCCATCTTTTGCTGCCGCCGATGACGAACCTGTCATGGAGACGACAACTTGAGGTGGAGTATCGAAGGGTTTGTCGAATTTGACAAAGACAATGTGCGAACGGGAACCACTCCCTGCGTTGAGTGTCCAGCCTTCACTTTTCACGTCTCCCTGGAATTCACCCTTCTGGATACTTCCCGCAAAAGCCATTGCACCAACGAGCAGCAACGGCAAAGAGATCAATAATACTTTCTTCATTGTATCCTCCTTCTGATGAGACAAACGATTTTTCTCAGAGTAAGACCATGACAATATATCAATTTCAGTTTGAAATACAAGTATCCACGAAATCTGTTTGAATCGCTACGAACTCATGATCTTGTATATACCTTTACTTATTTCACCCGGAGAAGATCAATTACGAGACTCACCCAACCAAGGATAAATGCAACTCCGCCGAATGGTGTCACAAAGCCAATTCTCGGCATACTGAAAACCGAGAGAAAATAGAGGCTTCCGGAAAAAAGAAGAATTCCAACAACAAAAAGCCAGCCTGCATTGACCACAAGTCGGTCTTGTCGAAGTTGAGCGACCCACCCAACAACAAAAAGTGCGAATGCATGATACATTTGGTATCGCACTCCAGTTTCAAACACGCCTAACATCCCCGTGGTTAGACTCTGTTTCAAAGCATGGGCGGCGAATGCACCAAGAAGTACACCGCTTGCGGCAAAGAGAGCGCCGAGGATGAAAAACTTTCGAGTTACAGAGTTCATTCTTTCCGACTCTTCAAGGGGATGACGAATTTTAATCCGGACCACACTTTGTCTACTGCACAGACCTTCACATCGACCAGGTTATTCCTGATCCCAATACCGCGAATAACGCCTTCGCTGAGATCTGAAAGCACTCCCGAACTTAACTTGGGCCAGGAAATCCAGAGTGCGCCGTTTTGGTTAATCCGATCCCTGAGACTGGCAATGTTTTTTTCGAGAGACCTCCGTGAAGTGACGAAGTACTGTATGAGGTCCAGTTCCTTCCCGCGTCCGGATACCCTTACGACATCGGGAGGCAGTGGCTTTATCAGTGAGTCGTAGCCTGGGGGGGGATTTTTGAAGAGGATCCTCGCACCATGCTTGATTCCTAGCTTTTGCCAGAGCAAGGTACCCGAATACCCTACGTTATTCATATTCCTTCGCCTGCAACCTGGATGACAACATCCCGCTTTCGTGCTCGGTTATCAAAATCGACAAGGACGACCTGCTGCCATGTGCCGAGGAGAAGTTTTCCTTGCACCAGTGGGATTGAGACGGATGGGCCTAGGAGAGCTGCGCGAACATGGGAGAATCCATTGCCATCTCCCCATCGTGCGTCGTGTTCATAATGTGTGTCCTGCGGAGCCATCCGTTCGATAGCCTTGCGCAGGTCTTCTATTGCTCCCTTCTCGAACTCAATTGTCGTTATTCCTGCCGTAGAGCCGGGGACAAACACGGTGACAGTGCCATCATGCGCATGAGTTGATCGCACGAAAGCATGCACATGCGGTGTAAGATCATGGACATCCGAAAAACCGCTTGTCTGAATCGAGACGATAGAAGAAAGAACCATCATTTCTCTTTCCATTTTGAGAATTGTTCCTTCGTTGAGTTTGCCACAAAGAGCGGAAATGACATAACGATTCTTAATGACCCAATGGTACAGACTCTTCGAGTAAATCTCAATTGTGTTGCAAACTGCTGTAAAGAACATGAGCTGAAACGAATGATTGCTGGATTGTAGTTCGCGCGTTTGATGAGCGCATTGCCCGTTTCTTTCTTATTGAACCTTCATCCAAAGAAGGTGTTTGTTATGCAAGAGGCTTGATGATCCCACTGACGGATGTAAAACTCTATTGTTTCTTGGCGGAGATTTTCTTATTATTCTGTCCGCTTTTGCTTCAATAAATATTTTTCCGGGGTCGTAGTTCAGTTGGTTAGAACGCCTGCCTGTCACGCAGGAGGTCGCGAGTTCGAGTCTCGTCGACCCCGCATAGAGCCCGCTCAAGGAGTGGGCTTTACCCATTCCACAACGTATTTCGTCCATATCCACGGAGCGGAACCGACAGTTCCTTCTATGATCGGTTCCAATCATGATGTTCTTCGGTTACAGCCCGTCGGATCAGGGGGTTTCGTCGACCACCCTAGAGACAGCGAACGTGCGCTCTTCCAACTCCTCCTACTTATCCCTTATCTCGCCAAAGTCTGAGTTCTGTGAAGCGACGCTCCTGCAACGAAATCTAGCATCTCATGTCGTAACCCATCTTGATCTTCAAGCGCGAATGATTCATATCACCTTTTGATAGGAGAGAAAATGACATATTCTACAACAAGATCTTTCCTTCCTTTCCATTCTTAATTGGCGTTGGTAATGCAGACAAAAACCTTATTCCATCTAATGCGGGCTACAATGACACTTCGATCTCCGGCTTCCTATGCTTGCTTGATATTTTTCTTCTTTGTAACTGTTAACGGATTTGGACAGGTCGCTCAATACCCACCTCTGACATGGCCAATGGAAAAGCTAGTAAATTTTCCTGAATTCCCAATTGGGTATGTTGATCATAACGACCTTGACTCTATGATGCAGGATTACGAAGGCGGGATGAGTGCTCTTGATGGACATAGAGGGACTGATATCCCTGCATTCAACTTCCGGGAGATGGATCGCGGGGTTAAGGCATTTGCAGCAGCGCCTGGTGTGGTCACACAGGTTGAATACTCTCGCTATGATCGCAATGCGAGTATCCCCGGTCCTGATAGCGGGAATTTTATTATTGTTCGCCACTTTAATGGTACCGAGGGGTCCTACAATCACTTTCGGGAAAATTCCATCGTGGTCCAGGTTGGCGATACTTTGAGTCGGGGTGATGTAATTGGACTGGTGGGGAGTTCCGGAAACTCTTTGCTTCCGCACCTTCATCTCGAGATCGGAGAATATGATGGTGTTGGTGATTATACATGGCGCGATCCATGGAATGGACCCAATCAAACCCTGGCGGGACTTTGGTTTGAGCAGCCCGCATATACAGGTTCATTACCGTTCAGAGTTTATGACATGGGCGTATATACAAATGCTTCGGCTGGCGGTGACGCCATCAATATGAGCTTGCTCAAGATTAATGACAGGCCTACGCAACCGATAGTCTTTGGGGCAAATGAAACAACAGTTGCGGTTTGGTTTAACTTCTCTGCTCAAATAGGAAACTCCTACACGCTGGAAATCCTTCGACCTGATAATTCCGTTTACCAAAGTAGTACGGAGACAGCCTTCTCGGTTTACGAAGGATACAACTGGCATCGATGGTACTGGCCTGTCGGGGGAAGCATTACTTCCTCACAATATGGAACGTGGACAGCACGCGTACGTTTGGGTTCAACAGCAACTGTATTGAGACAAACTCAATTTCAGGTTGACTCAACAACTGTTTATCCGCCACGCTTTTATCCGCTAGAGGGAAAATCAATCAGATTGTCCGGTTCAACTCAGCGAGATACTTTGAGGGTTTCGTCACTTGGATCGGGAGTGACTTTTTCCCTCATCAATCCTCCCTCAGAAGTCAGCGTAATGTTGCAGAGTGATTCGATTGTTGTCATTGGAGGGACATCAACACAAGCAACGCGATCGCTCTATTTCCAGGCACTTGCGACTGATACCGCTGGTCGGATGGACACAATGTGGTATCACATTGTCGATATGACCAAGCCAATAGATGCGAAAGCCATGTCATCGTTTTCTTATGCTATGGCAAATGGATGGAACCTTATCTCTGTCCCATTGATCCTTGACGACTATACCAAAACAACGCTGTACCCGACAGCAATCTCCGATGCCTTTGCATATCAAGGAAGTTATGTTTCTCAGTCAACACTCGCGAATGGAAAAGGATATTGGTTGCGTTTTAGCAGCGCTCAAAATGTTTCCCAGACGGGGCTTGTTCGGACCAGCCAAACAATTCCGGTGGTTACCGGATGGAATCTTATCGGAAGTTTGACCAACAGCATTGCCGTAGGCACAATTGTGCAGAATCCTTCGGGAATCGTACAGTCCAGTTATTTCGGATTTAACGGTGGCTATGTCGCCGCCGCAACACTCGATCCGGGAAAAGGATATTGGGTAAAGGTCAGTCAGAACGGAACTTTAACGCTCGACCATTCATTCGTAGCGAAGGGAAGCGGCCTTCAGATTCCAGATGCGACCTTGAATAGAATTGTCTTTATGGACGCTGCCGGAAATCAAGGGGCTCTTTATTACGGGAAGGGGGGTGCGAACCCAAGCTTGTATGAGGTTCCGCCTATTCCGCCGGCAGGTTCCTTTGATGTGCGATTTGCATCGGGAAGTTTTGCAGAGTTCGAGAGCGATACCTCCCGGAAAGTTTCCGTCCAGCTAATGGTTCCTGTTTATCCGCTGACTATTTCATGGGAATCGCATGGATCGCAATCGGGCACGCTCCTGATTGACAACGAACAGCTTGTTCTCAACGGATCTTCCTCCGTGACACTACCATCACTTACGAGTGAGGTGAGTCTCATTCTGAACGCTATTCATACAGTGTCAAAACCTACAGAATATCGTCTTGAGCAAAACTATCCGAATCCATTTAATCCGAGTACAACGATTGCTTTTGATGTCCCCGAAGTGTCGCATGTCCGACTTACAGTTTATGACTTGTTGGGACGAGAGGTAGCTCTTTTGGTTAACGAGGAGAGAGACTCCGGCACATATCGGACAGTATTCAATGCTTCAAATCTCGCAAGCGGAGTATACCTTTACCGTTTGCAGACAGGAACGTTCTCGGCAACAAGAAGGCTCCTACTCCTTCGCTAGTCTGACAGTGCTGCACGGTTGTAGAGCCCGCCTTTAGCGGGCTCTTTTGTTTTCAACAAGACCGGGCTTCATTCTCAATCTATGAAGGATTGAATTTGGACGTAGTAAGGTGTAGCTTGGCTCAGTTATTCCATTTCGTATGACTAGGAATGAAAGATCTTAGTTCGATTCTTGCAGGCTGTGCCGTTGCTCTTGCTCCAGTGTTGCTTGGCCTTCCAGGCTTTACCGTTCTCGTTGTCGGCCTGGTCTTTTTTGCGATCAGCTTCTTCCGACGACACGACCCCCTCGAATATTGGCAAAGGAGGGAGTACGCGTTAGCTTTTGTCTTCACGCTCGTCGTGTTCTTTTCGCTATACATTTTACCCGGACTTATTCATTCAAACTAGGAGACGAAACATCGAATGAAGGAACATTCATCGGAGGAATTTCTTTCCGAGCAGATTCGCTATTACGACGCACGCGCGTCTGAGTATGATGATTGGTTTCTCCGTTTGGGAAGATTTGAAAGGGGTGAAGATCATCGGAACCGTTGGGAGGCAGAGGTTCAGGTTGTTCGCGACCAACTTGTCACAGCAGGTCCGCGAGGACATACACTAGAGATAGCGTGTGGAACGGGGATCTGGACACAACTGTTGGCTCAGTCAGCAGATGATGTCCTTGCCGTCGATGCATCAGAGCCGATGTTAACGAAAGCCAAAGTTCGTATTGCCGCTACAAATGTCAATTTCATGCACGCCGACATCTATCACTGGAGACCCAAGCTTCGCTTTGATTTCATCTTCTTCAGCTTCTGGATTTCACACATTCCGACCGATCGTTTCGAGAGCTTCTGGTCGTTTGTGAACGATGCGCTGGCAACAGACGGGACTGTGTTTTTTGTTGACAGTCTCTACAATCCCGAGACTTCAGCGAAGGATCATCAAACACCATCTCGTTCAGGAATCGTCGAACGAAAACTGAACGATGGGCGCACTTATTCCATCATCAAGATCTTTCATGAACCTTATCAACTTCAATCCAAACTCAAAACCCTTGGGTGGAACGGAACCGTAAGAACAACGGGAGAGTTCTTCTACGTTGGAAATTTCACGAAGGATCATGCAGGCTTGCATGGGATTTGATAAGAGGTATCTTCCTGTGCTAGTGAGCCTGGGGGAGCGACAAGGGACTTAAAGATGGATTCGTCTCAGCAGGAATCGCTGTTCGCATTGGATCGCATTAGCCTAGAATTAAGGGAAAGGTGCTCAGCATGGATATAGCAAAGAACTATCTGGACAGTGCGGTGAAAAGGTTTCGTCGCCACAAGGATCTGGGCGAAAAGGCGATGGCGCAGGTCTCCGAAGAGAATATCGGCCGTTCAACGAACGAAGACTCGAACAGCATCGCAACTATCGTGAAGCAAAATCGCCCACATCTGAAACCTCCAATCGAGACTTTCGTACCAGATGTCAACCAATGAACGCATAGCAGTGTCTAACAAACAGGAACTGATATTCATAAAGGAGAATTGTTATGAAATCGCAACTCATGTTAGCGATAACGATCGTTGCCCCCGTGTTGTTTGGCGGATCCATCTCCCAGCCGTTCGCAGATGATCGCACTGTGGTATATGTGGATGATGACAGCGACGGGAAGGGTTGGCTGGGTGTATCAATCCAGGATATGACCGAGAGCCTTGCGAAGTCAATGGACGTACAGACAAAAGAGGGCGCGCTGGTAAACGATGTCGTTGACGAGAGTCCTGCAGAGAAGGCAGGACTGGAGGATGAGGACATCATTGTTGAATTTGATGGTGCAGCAATTGCCAGTGCCAATGATCTCATAAAGGCTGTTCGGAAGACGAAACCAGGAACGAAGGTGAATGTCACGGTCATGAGGGATAAGAAGAAGGTCATGGCAAGCGCGACAATCGACAAAGCACCGAAGGAGCGAAGCTTCGCGTATTCATTTTCACACCCTCGAGCACCGAGACCACCAAGAGAACCAAGACCGCCGAGAGCTTTTGTATGGAGAAATGGTAGCGGATCGCATGGACTGGTTCTCGAAGAACTGAACGAACAATTGGCAGAGTACTTCGAAGCGCCAAACAAGCGCGGTGTGCTTGTCGAGGAAGTCAAAAAGGAAAGCGCTGCGGAGAAAGCCGGATTCCGTGCCGGTGATGTCATCATCAAGGCAGGGACTCAGTCCGTAGAAGATGTGCATGACGTTACCAGTGAACTTTCTGAGCACAAGAAGGGGGAGAAGGTTGATTTCGAAGTTGTTCGAAAGGGTTCACGGAAAACGCTCTCTCTGGAAGTTCAGTCAACAGAGCACAGCTTTTTGTTCGATTCACCACATGGCATGCACTGGGAGTCCGGAGACGGGGACGATGATGAGGAATTTTTCTTAAATGACGATTTGGACGAAATGAAGATCGAATTGGAGAACATCAAGCCCGAGTTGGAAAGAATTAAGCCAGAGCTAGAGAAGATCAAACCCGAACTGGACAGAATGAGAATCGAAATAAAGGAGAAGGTTAACGACGCTCTCAAGAGGGCATTTGAGATGAGAAAGGGGATTGTCGAAGCGTAATTAATTGAACGCAACTTGCAGGGGGACAGCCACGGGATCAAGCAATACCGTGGCTTTGTTTTTTTTGTAGAAGGTTGAATCCGTTGGCAATTTTTCTCTATTTGCACTCCACAAATGGAAAGGCCTCTTCAGAAATGAAAATCAAACTCCTGCTTTTTTCCTCTGCAGCTGATCTTGCGGGATTCAGGGAGCGTGAGATTGAACGTGATGACCTGAAGGTTGCGGGAAGCATTCTCGCGTATCTCACTTCATTGAATACAGAATTTGATAAATGGGCTCCGTACTTGCGCGTCGCCGTAAACAGCAGTTATGTTGAAGCTAACCATCAGCTTAGTGATGGGGACGAAGTTGCGGTGATTCCCCCCGTGAGTGGAGGATAGAGTGGTCAAGATTACCTCAGAACCAATTCAAATAGCGGGTCTAATTCCTTTAGTGTCAAGCCCTCAGGCTGGCGCTCTTGATGTCTTTCTCGGGGTTACCAGGTCGGAGTCTCAAGGAAGGGAAGTTCTCTATCTAGAGTACGAAACCTATGAAAAGATGGCTCTACGCGAAATGAGAAGGCTCGAGACGGAGGCTTGTGAAAAATTTAAGCTTCTCGGATGTGTGATGCTGCACAGGATAGGGAGGGTTGATATTGGCGAAGTGAGCGTTGCAATCGCCGTCTCTTCGGCTCATCGTCACGAGACCTTTACTGCCTGCCGCTTCCTTATCGACCAACTCAAGAAGACTGTCCCGATTTGGAAGCGAGAGTTTTTCGCGGACGGCCGCGTGGCGTGGAGTGGCGAGTCACCTCTGAAGCGCGAAGAGCAAATCCGCTAGTGCGGGTACCACCAAAATCTTAGGAACTTCCTTACTGGCGAAAGCAGATTGCTTCGTCGTTCCACTCCTCGCAATACATCTCAGAGTAATCTTCCCAACAGTCTGCTAGTGTGTTGAATCCTCAAACTTGAGAATATCATCAATCGTCCGGGTTGACACCGCATGATATCCCGGACGGGCTTGCCCATAAATCCGTAACGCACGTTCACGTCCCTCGAGTGTCTTTGCCATTTCCGTGTAAAGTGGTTTTAGGAACTTCCGCCGCCCCACATTCATCAGAAACTCTTCCATCGTCTGGAAAGCAGGTTCATAGTTCGTTGCGATCGAGAGCATGAACCACTCAAACAGCACTTCTGAATTTCCTCTCCTCGAAAAGCCGTATGTCCGATCTAATTCCGCCATCTGCTGATTGCTGAGCGAGCGGGGGAGGGCTCTTAGAAAATGCTGCCATTGCTGTGTCGTCCATGAAAGTTGCTTTGCAGGTGACGGCGTTACACCAGAGGCCCATGTCTTCGCTAGTGTATCAACCTCGTTGAAGGAGGTAACAACAATCTTTGGGCAATTTGCGGGAATGCCCCGGCCATCAATCCACGAATCTACCTGAAGGCTCTCATATCCATTCTTATCATCCTTCTTGAAGAGAGTGCTCTGTAGGTATGTGAGGAAAGCCGGGGTAGTCATCGTCTGGAATGCGAACTTATCGAAATACCCTTTTAGAAATTCATCCCACCGCGGCCTTCCGACCGTTTCCTCGATCAGTCGAAGAAAGAAATATCCTTTGTCATAGGGAACGGACGTCACCCCATCATCAGGGTCACGACCATCCAGGTGGAGATAGAGCTTCGTATCGTCATTGTCCGGACCCAAGGTCTTTACCTCTTTCACCAAATCCTGATAACTCAGATATGCTTCCATTTCGGATTGTTCTTTTCCATAGACTTCCTCTTGGATCCTTCGCTCGAAGTATGTGGTAAAGCCCTCGTTCAGCCAGAAATCGTTCCATGTTGCGTTGGTGACAAGGTTTCCTGACCACGAGTGAGCGAGTTCATGGGCAACCAACGAGACGAGTGAGCGGTCTCCTGCGATAACCGTTGGCGTGGCGAACGTCAGCTTTGGATTTTCCATTCCTCCAAAAGGGAAGCTCGGAGGTAACACGAGGAGATCGTATCTGCCCCAACGATATGGACCATACAAACGCTCTGCTGCGGCGATCATCTTCTCGGTATCGACAAATTCCCAGGCTGCTTTTTCGATAATGGCAGGCTCCGCAAATACGCCTGCCCTCTCACTTATTGCACGGAAGTCGAGGTCGCCGACGGCAAGGGCAAGCAAATAGGTTGGAATCGGTTGCGCCATGACGAATTCGTATTCGCCGTTTGCATGTTTCGCGGTGTCATTCTGTGCCCCCATCAGCGCCATCATGTCTTTCGGGACTTTGACTTTTGCCCGGAAGGTAATCCGGTTTCCGGGATGATCCTGACAGGGAATCCACGACCGGGCGAGGATTGCCTGTGACTGCGTGAAGAGGAAGGGTTTCTGCTTGCCGGCCGTTTGTGATGGATCCAGCCATTGAAGAGCCGGTGCTTGAGGAGAAGTTCGATAATGAACAGTCACAACTCTGTCATCGGGCCTGACGGAAACGATCAACGGCTGGCCAAGATATCCCTGATCCTTTCCAAGTTGAAAAGACGCCTTTCTGTGCTTTTCCCCAGCAGTCACTTTTGTTACAGTGAGGTCGCGTGTGTCAAGGGTCAGGGTTTCGGCTCCACTCTTGTTATCAAAGTACACACTGACCACGCCGCCAATAATCTTTTTTTCAAAATCGACATGAAGGTTCATGTCCAAATGCCGAACGACGACATCAGGTGATGCGAATGAATGATTGGTCGGTGTTTGGGAATTCATAATAAGCGGGATGAAGGTGAATGAGAGAACAATTCCTGTCCGAAAAAAAAGATTCACGCGTTGCCTCGTTGTTTTCGTCCGTGGTGTTTGATTTAAGTGCGTCCAAGATAGCACCTCACGGAATTAGTGTCAACTTTGCGCCGGTCAGTTCTTTTCTTTATCCGAAGAAACGCTTATCTTCATGCCACTATCAGGTTGAAAGGACAATTATGCAAAGAATCGTTTCCGTTACCATCTTTCTCTTTCTCTTCTCAGGCTGCGGCGAAACCCGGCACTATCCAGGAATATTGACCGAGAACAAAGTTCATAGTACAGGTTCGGGGCTCAAGTACATCGACATTGACGAAGGCCAAGGGGAATCGCCTCACCCCGGCGATCAAGTCAAAGTTCACTACACCGGATACCTCAAGGACTCAACGAAGTTTGACAGCTCAGTTGACAGAGAAGAGCCGTTCGTCTTTGCGATCGGTGTGGGACGGGTCATCGTAGGTTGGGACGAAGGAGTTATGACCATGAGAGTGGGAGGAAAGCGGAAGCTCATCATTCCGTCGCATCTAGCATACAAGGAACAAGGCGCGGGTTCCATTATTCCTCCTAATGCCGACCTTATCTTTGACGTCGAATTGCTTGATATCATCAAGCAGTAATCCTGCACTTTCTGATCTTTTCATTTCAACTTATTACTATGGAGTAGTCATGAAGACTTACAGCATTGCCGTACTCTGTTTCCTGTCCATTGCAACAGGACTCTCCGGCAGCATTCCGTTCGAAAAATATTTTACAGACCAAACCCTCAGAGTCGATTATTATCACACGGGAACAAAAGGTGAAGAACGGTTCAGCCTGGATAAAGTGATCAAGGAGGGGCAGTGGCCCGGGAGCAAAACACAATTGGTCGAAAACCTGAACCTCGGAGAGTTCATGGTTCGCGTTTATGACCTGGCTTCGAATGAGCTGATCTTCTCCCGCGGCTATTCATCCATCTTCAATGAGTGGCAAACCACCGACGAAGCGGCAAAGGGAATTTATCGCACGTTTTCGGAAACGGTTCGAATGCCCTATCCAAAGAATCCGGTACAACTGACTATCTCGCGTCGGGATAAACGGATGGTGTTTCACGAGCTCTTTTCGACGACAATCGGTCCGAATGATCCAACACATGTGGACAAGTCAGCACATGCGCCGAGATTCCCGGTGAAAGCGTTGATGAAGAACGGCGACTCCGCACAGAGAGTCGACATCCTCATACTCGGTGATGGCTATGCCAAAGGGGACATGGATAAATTCAGGAGCGACGCTAGACATTTCAACGACGTTATGTTTGGCACGGAGCCTTTCAAAAAGCGTAAGAAGGATTTCAATGTTTGGACGATCGAGGTGGAGTCGCCTGAGTCGGGAATCAATACTCCCGATAAGAATATCTGGAAAGGGAACATACTCGGATCAATGTACAACACATTCGGGTCGGCTCGCTACGTACTTACCTCTGAGAACAAGACGCTGCGTGATATTGCCGGAGCTGCGCCGTATGATTTCATTTGCATCCTGATTAACGATACGCGGTATGGGGGAGGAGGCATCTACAATCTGTATGCGACAACGTACACTAATGAGAAGGTGAAGGGACAGGAATGGCAGATGGATTATGTGTACGTGCATGAGTTCGGTCATTCTTTTGCAGGGTTGGGGGATGAGTATTATAGCTCTTCCACCGGCTATAATGATTTCTATCCTGCAGGCGTGGAGCCCTGGGAAGCAAACATTACCACCCTTCATGACCGCGTCCATCTGAAGTGGAAATCATTCGTGACGGAAGGAATCGATCTTCCCACACCGTGGGAAAAAGCAACGTATGACAGCCTTCGGGTGGAATGGGGAAAACTGGACAGACTCGCCGCGGATTACTATGAAAAGCGCGAGCCGTTCTACCAGGCGACAACAAATGTCTTGAAGAATTCCAAATTTGCCGGAGCGGTTGGTGCGTTCGAGGGGGCGGGTTATGCATCTAAAGGATTATATCGTCCCGCCGTCGATTGCAGGATGTTCTCCCTGAGCCTCGTTGATTTTGACACGGTGTGTACTGCTGCGTTGGAACGCGTGATCGATTTCTATTCCCGCTGACCTGTTGAGGGAATACCTTCCTTATCCTTGCGGCGGTCTCTGGGCCGCCGCTTTTTTATCACGCCTTGCCCGGAGTATGATCGTCCCTATAACGATCACAAAAACGAGGGCAATGGCACCCGCCGTCTTCCAGTCCAGCGTCTTCACGGCGAACTCACTCACTGCCAGGTCAAGTTGTGCATAAGTTGCCTGACCGAGAACAGATTCTTGTGTCAGGGTGCTTCGCCATTCCTTGTCAATCCGTTCTTTCCACACGTCTTCGACAAAAACCGTTTCATCGGAACCCTTGATTCGGGCAGATTCAAGATGCTGATCGATGCTTGCCTTAAAGGAAGCCCCATTGTCGAAGGGGAGAAGGAAGATTCCCTTCGCATTAAACTCACCAGCAACGCCCTTCCAGAGGGATGACATGAGAGTGCCGTCCCATTCCGAAATCACAGAGTCAACGGCTGCTTGCTGAAGTCTTATCCGGGAGCCTCTTGCTCCTGCCGGTACCTTGTCTCCTTCTGATGCCTCTGCGATCCGATCCTTCAAAACATTCCAGCGTTTTTGGAACTTGTTGTATTGCTCCACCATCGGAACAAAATCTCTCCCTTGCAATTTCATCACCTGTGCGAACCGGAGGTTGTCGGAGGCAATTTCATATACCCTGCTCAGGGCGTTCGATTCCTCCAGTTGTCTCCGCAACTCCATCGGCGCTACGTCACCGCCTTGAAGCATTCCCGTCTCGAAAGGAAGGAAGATAGAATCGAGAAGGGCGAAGATAAGATTGTCTTTGGCGAGAAGCGTCGCCTTCAATCGGTTGACCGCTTCTTTGAGCGAAGTGTTTGATCGTTGCGCCGCCCGAAGGTCGTTGAAAGCCTTTGTCCGTTCAATGCTTAACGAATCGATCTGCATGACGAGGAGAGCTAAATGCGATTCGAGATTCTCGATCTTCGTACTCTGCGACTGAATGACGAACACCTTGCTGTTGGCGTCCTCAAGGTGAGTCCGCAGCTCTTTTACAGTCGAAGCAAACGATTCAGGATGAAGCGCCTTATCCAAAAAATCTTTCCTGCGGGAGTATTTTGCTTCGAAGGAATTGATCGTCAGGCGAAGCGAGTCCAGTTCCTGTGTCGATCCCGCGTTCACTATTGCGTCGTCGATTGCTCTTGCGCGCTCCAGGAATTCTTCTTTGTACAAGAAATCGGAATCCTGCGCCAGAAGCGCTGAGTCGGACAACGCAGCCGCGATTGTCCCCAGAAGTACGAAGCGAAGAATGGTCATCGAGCGTCCCTTTCAACAATGCCGTCTTCCATTAAGAGAACCTTCACGGAGGAGCCGTCAATCAATTCAATATGAGGAGAGCGTTGATTGAATGCCGGGTCTTGAAGTCCAGTCTCGCTGATCGGAATCGCGTCATAAAATTTCAGCTCATGCTCACCTGGTGAAAACACATAGACGTTTCTAAAGCCTGCGACCGTGACAAAGTAGTATCCGGCGCTATTGCGAATGACATGCGCCTTTTTCCCCGATGCTTTTCCGATTCCCGCAGATTCCTCGATCGCAAGCGGCGTTACCGGGAAGTCGACGGCATACCGTGTTACCTCAACTCGGCCCGATTGGTCAACGGTTTCAACGCTTTCGACAGGCCAGGCAAAGTCAACATCGGTAAGAGTGAGATTGGAAGAGCAGGACACCATGAAAAGCAAAGCAATCAACCAACCGTGTCTTGCTGCGAAAATCTTTGTCATAAACTCCTCAGTTTCTATTTCAGGGTTCTCAGGCATGAGCGCGAGAAAAATACGAAGATTATCAGGGGAGAGCAAATGCAAGATAGACTATCGTCATGCAGGAGAAATGCTGTTCATACATACGGGATGTTCGTGGCGAGTACGCTCAAAAGACCCATACGAGCGACAATCCCCGACCGGTTGGAATTATTCTCACCCCAAGATGCGACCTATCCTCCTCGTTGTGCCACTTCCAGATGCTGTTTCCGACGAACACTCCTAACGCCGAGCCGAGGAACGTATCGGAGAACCAGTGCTTGTCTTTGTACAGGCGTGACCACGGACCCAACGCCGCCAGTGAATATAAGCCCACGGATACCCACGGGTTATCTATTTGCCGCGACAGGATGGTGGACAAACTGAAGGCCACCATGGAATGGCCGGAGAAGAACGAAGCGCGATCGTCGTCCAATCCTGCAAACGCTTTGAACGAAGTATTCCCTTCGTTGAAGAACGGACGCGCTCTGCCGATGGTTATGCTCAACGGGATCTGTACAATGGCAATTGTTGCAAGCGCCTCGCCGAGCATCTGCCCCGATTCCCGCATCCATTGATTTTCAAATGCTACTCCGGAGAAGTACAACAGGACTGTCGCCGGAGCGACGTACAACACGGTTGAATATGGATTCCCTATCTGGACCAGCACATTCTCGTTGAAGCTGCTCTGGTTGCGCACGGCAAGGCTGCGCATCTCGTCATCGAGCAAGAATGACCCGCCAAGACCCAGCATGACTCCTCCCGCCATGATTGCATCGCTTCCGTCCCAATGATGGGGGGAGGCAAGTACATCTATGACGCAAGAAACGGAGGTGGAGATGTCGCGGGAGATTGATGGTTCCGTTTCTTTTTCTAGAGCTGTGGACCTTGTGCCCAGTGAGTTTTCAATGATCGCCGTCGATACTTGCCCATAGGAACATAGGGATAAGGTAACCGAGAGGATAAGGGATGTGGCAATGAAGAGGTTCATGTTCATTTGATTCAGTCTGAATTGAAAGGCCTTTCGCGTGCATGACAAGAGCGGAAAAAAGTACGAAGAATGGCGGGGGGGGCAAATATTCCTCGTGTTGAAACTATTTGTTCTTTCACTCGTGGTTGGTGTTTGATACTCTTCCAGCAATGATATTTAAGTTAACCCGTCATCAGGGTGCAGGCTGCGGCAAACTTGTGCGATTGCCCTCTGTATCTTTTGAAGGAGGTATACAAACCCACGCATGCCGGACGCTTTAGCCCCTGCGTCGTCATAGCGCGTCACGCCTCCGACTTTGGAATCCTTAAAGATGGAGGTATAGAAATTCGCTGCCTCTTCGGCTTGCGTGTTGAACCACAGGAATGGGGTGATTTTTTGCATTGAGTCTCCTATTGGTCGTTTCATTTGACCAAGGTGGTGCGACTGAGCCGGATCAATATATCATCGAATACGATTATTGTGAACTCTCCCTCGCGGAGTCGTACGGGCCTCTTTTGAGACAACTATTGAAATCGGAAAAAAGGTTTGACTTATTGCGGTGATTGCTGTACTTTAATCCAGCACGTATTGCCCTCCACTTCATATATCCAGATTGTCAGATCCAAAAATGTCTAAAACGAAGCAGACGGATCCTGCTCAAAAAACCATTCTCATTGTAGAAGACAGTGTCGATTTTGCCAACCTTCTTCAATTTCTGATCGAAGATGACGGAGCAAAAGCAGTTCAGTTTCCGCTTGACACCGGCGATATTATTGAATGGGCAAAAGAGCACAAACCGGCAACGATCTTGATGGACCTCGCGCTCAGACGAAAAGCAGGGTTTGCATATATTGATGAGCTTAAAGGGGACGAAGAGACCAAGAACATTCCCATCATCATTATCACCGGCCGTGAACTAGGTCAGCGGGAGATTCTTGATTTCCAGATGAAGAATATCAGGTATCTCCGCAAGGGGAGAGTTGAGATCAATGAGATCAAGAAAGAGATCCGGGAATCTGCTGGCATCAAAGTCGACTCCGAATAAACCTCCGCGTTTTTTCACCGCTCTTTCAGTTCTTCCTCTAGTGTTGACCCGCTCGGTTTCAGAATAATTCCTCTATTCTGTCTTCCATCCATTTTAATGATCAACGGCGAGTCAAGGCGAATGTGCCGGACGAACTCCGTTTGCTGCGCCGCGGGCTGATCAAATAACCAGCGCCAATCCAAAAATGCATCCTCCGAACTTGTGTCCACGGTGAAGTAGCCTACCATAAAGGATGTAATGTTTTGAAAGAAGTGAGATCCCTGAGAGGGGGCCACTTCGATGTCCTTGAATCCGGTCTCGATAATTGCTTTCGCGCCCGCAATTTGGTCCCACTTCACGGGAATGCCAAGCCACGGATCGAGCGAACCCCACCGCCCCACGCCAATCAAGAGATATGGCCGTTCCTGTTCCGTCAGCTCTTGATTCATCGCAGTGATTTCTTTTGCAACTTGTCGACTTTTTGATCGATCAAAACTATGGACGTCGACAAAAACGATATCCTGTAGATCGCGCATAACCCCATGCCCGAGAACCCGCCTGCTATGACAGAGCACAGACTCGCGGTCGTTTACTTCCACTTCAATGGACTCCACCTCGCGTCCGATTGCCACCGGTCGCATTTGCAACACGCCGAATTCTTTTGAAATTCCGTCGGGGACGGAAAGATTGACGGCAAATTCCATTTCAACGGGTGAGCCCATGCCCCAGCTCCCCATGTGCATCAGGTAATCAAGAATTCCGGCCAGAGGAAATGTATTACGCCGCAGAATGGAAGAGAAGGTAACGAGACGAATGCCATCGCGCGATGTTCCTTCATAGATGGAGTCGTTCTCTGAAGAGTAGGTTGAGCCCAGCCACATGAGTGTACCATCTTTTTCGGCTGTTCTCAATTCATACTGCTTCAGAAGGTTCATGAATCCTTCTCCCGGGTCGAGCGGATTGCCCGTCAGCTCAAGCGCATAAAAGTCCTTCTGGTTATTGTCCCGGTATTGCGAAGGCGAAGAAAATTGGGGGAGATGATCCGGATACCGGGGACAAAAGCGCACGGTCATTCCTCCCTCGACAATTGTTTTTCCAAGTCCGAGCGCAACGGAGGCAATGCCGTCTTCGGATCGTTGCGGTGCAAGCGGATAGAAATTGTGTGACCGACCAACGCCGGAAAAATCAGGATAGAAGCGCGTACCATGCGGAGCGCCAATCATTCTTTGGATGATCACCGCCATTTTCTCCTGGTCGATGCGGTACGAAGTATGTTTGATATAGTCGCGAGGGCTTTTGTAGAATGTCGATGCGTAGACTCTCTTGATCGTCGTAAGCAGTTCCGTGAGACGGATGAACGGATTTGGGTGGTTGTTCGGAATCATGTACGTTTCATACACCCCGGCGAAAGGATGGTATTGCGAATCCTCTAGGAGACTCGACGAACGAACGGCCAACGGTTCCTTCATTCCATCGAGAAACTCTCCAAGCAGTTTGACAACGTCCTCGGGAAGCCTGGGCGCTTCAAGAAACCGTCTCGTTAGCTCATCGTCGTCCTCGGTGATAATCGCAAACTCCCGGAGGTGATTCTCGTTGAGAAAATAGTCGAACACATCTGTGGCAATGACTACACCGGGAGGAACGTTGATTTCGACGTCATCGAATTTGCGCCGCACACTGTAGTTATGAATCATCATGTTGATGAAGCCAAGTCCACGCGCTTTGCCGCCGACAGATCCCGTTCCAATGCGGGCAAAACTGCTGGACGGATCGAAGGAATCCCGGGAGAAATCCATGATAATTCCTTGTTGACGCATTCGAATATAATTGTGGAGGGAATTGATGAGGTGTGCCCGAAGGCCCTCAACATTCGGATAATCCGTTACTTTCTTCGGCCGAAGCATATGGGCGAGCCAGAATTCCGTCCGTGCTTTCAGCCAGTTCGAAAAGTGATTTCGTTCAGCGTGATAGGAAATGCTCTCATCGGGGACCTCGTGTAATCGTTGTTCCAGAGATTGCAGATCCGAGGCTCTTCCCACCTCATCGCCATCCGGAGTGCGAAAGATGAAATCGCCGAAACTAAGATAATGCGTCATGAAGGATCGCAAGTCGTCGCGGAGTGATGGGGAATCCTTGAGGATGAAGCCCGCACCCGTTTCGTGCGCCTCTTGTTCGTTCTCCGCGACATATGATTGCAGAAGGATCGGGATATCTTGATGTCGCTCTTTCACATGCCGGGCAAATGCAATCCCTGCCTTGGGATCCTGCCGGCCGTTACGGGGGAAATCCACATCCGAGATTACCCCGAGGATTGTGTCCTCGTACTTATCAAAGTATCCGCATGCCTCTTCGTACGTCCTGCAAAGCAAGATTTTAGGGCGTGCGCGCATCCGGAGGACCTTATGAGAAATGTTGATTCCCTCTGAGATCAGACGTTGCGTCTGCTTCAAGACTTCGGTATAGGCAATAGGCAAGAACGTGGAGTAGTAGCGGATATCGTCCTCGATCAGGATAATCGATTGAACACCGGCAATGCGCGTGTCATGGTCCACGTTATGGCGATCTTCTACATCCTTCATAATTCCGATAAGAAGCCGGAAGTCTCCCTGCCATATGAAAATCCGCTCGAAGATTGAGAGGTCATAATGCGTCATCATATCCCGAAGGTCGCGGTTGTCATACGCCAGGAGTACAATAGGTGTGTTGATTCCCGCCTTCCGAACTGTTTGCGCGAAGGTCAACGCGTCCATGTCTTCAATGTGGGGTGTGGTGATAATGAGGTCGAATGGTGAGTCATGGAGAAGCCGGATGGCCTCCTCGGCATTCGAAACACGGGTGATGTCGGGAGAATTGCTGACTCTCAACCCTTCATACTCGTTCTGAATCTGTTCATAGAGCTTTCCGTCTTCTTCGAAGAGATAGCGGTCATAGAGGCTCGAGACAAGAAGAAGGTCCCGGACTCTAAATCGCATCAGGTACTGGAACCCCTGAAACTTCGTCCCGTAGACCTGTTCGTCCCATTGGGGCTCTTCATCAGGGGTTGGATGGAATAGCTCAATTGCCATGCAAACTCACACGTTAGTTGGATGATGGTAACTTCAGAAAAAAAAATCGGGATGGCAAGGAGCCATCCCGAAGTGAAGTGTACTGAAGTCGTTCGGGGCTAAACCAGACCCTGGTCAATCATCGCGTCCGCGACCTTGAGAAAGCCTCCGATATTCGCTCCGTTCACGTAGTTGCCGGGCGTGCCAAACCGTTCAGCCGTTTGCACGCATGTTTGATGGATGCTCTTCATAATCATGTGAAGCCGCCCATCAACCTCTTCACGTGTCCACGGGAGTCTGCTGCTGTTCTGCGACATCTCCAGTCCCGATGTTGCCACACCACCGGCATTTGCCGCTTTTGCGGGTCCGTAGAGAATGCGCGCATCGAGAAAGATGTTCACGCCCTCAAGAGTTGTCGGCATGTTTGCTCCTTCGGAAACGAGGTACACGCCATTGGAGACGAGTTGCTGGGCATCTTTCGCCGTTATTTCATTTTGCGTGGCGCACGGAAATGCGCACTGAGCTTTGTGGCTCCACAGCGGATTTTGATCACCGGAAGGATTCGAAGCGGTAAAGGTTGCCGTCTTATATTTGTCGACATATTCCTTAATCCTTCCACGTCGGACGTTCTTCAGTTCCATAAGGAAGGCAAGCTTTTCCTTGTTAATTCCCTCTGGGTCGTACACATAACCGGAAGAATCCGATGTAGTGACTGCCTTGCCGCCAAGCTGGGTGATCTTCTCGATAGTATATTGCGCAACATTGCCGCTGCCGGAAACGAGACATGTCTTTCCTTCCAATGATTCAGCTCTCGTTGTCAGCATCTCTGCTGCGAAATAGACCGATCCATACCCGGTTGCTTCGGGCCGGATAAGCGATCCACCCCAATTCAATCCCTTTCCGGTGAGAACGCCAGTGAACTCATTCCGGAGTCTTTTGTACTGGCCGAACAGGTAACCAATTTCCCGTCCTCCCACTCCGGTGTCTCCGGCAGGAACGTCGGTGTTGGGCCCGATGTGGCGGAAGAGTTCCGACATGAAGCTCTGGCAGAAACGCATAACTTCGTTATTGCTTTTCCCTTTCGGATCGAAATCGGAGCCTCCTTTGCCTCCTCCCATCGGGAGAGTCGTGAGACTATTCTTGAACACTTGCTCAAAGGCAAGGAACTTTAGAATGCTCAGATTCACCGACGGATGAAACCTCAGTCCGCCCTTGTACGGTCCAATTGCACTGTTCATTTCAATCCGGAATCCCCGGTTGATATGTATATCACCGCGATCATCGAGCCAGGGGACTCGAAACAAAATAACGCGCTCCGGCTCGACAAGACGTTCGAGAATTTTGTTTGAACGATATTCGGGATGCTTGTCGAGGACAATCTTGAGCGATTCGGCCACTTCTTCGACTGCTTGAAGAAATTCGGTTTCACCTGGGTTTTTGCCTTTTACTTCAGCAAGAAATGTTGATGTGTAGTCCACCATTGTTGTTTC
The DNA here is from genome assembly GCA_036397975.1 of Bacteroidota bacterium. Taxonomy (GTDB): domain Bacteria; phylum Bacteroidota; class Ignavibacteria; order UBA10030; family UBA6906; genus SZUA-287. The sequence continues at coordinate 4,031 of DASWHW010000198.1, read as the reverse complement.
TCCGTTTGTTCATCGTTGAGTGAAAGGAGCCCGGACACTGCTACGGGAAGATTCCAAGCTCCATATAAGAAGTTGCAATTTTGTTGATAGAACCGATAAATGCCGCCGTGCGAATGTCGGGACACTTCTTCACTTTCCAGATTTCGTGGATTTCGTTGTATGATGAAATCATCGTATCCTCAAGTCCTGAATTCACGAGGTCAACCTCATCAGGGCCATGAGTTAACCGCGTCTTCTCATCGTCCGAGAGCATATGCTCGGTTACACGCTCGATAGTGGCGATCAATTGCATAGTCGAACTTTCGACAAACCGCTTTCCCATTCTTCCCATGCGAACATGCTGCAGATTCTTGAGCCACTCGAAATACGAGACGGTGACTCCTCCTGCGTTCAAATACATATCGGGGATAATAAGAACCCCTTTCTGATTCAGGATCTCTTCCGCTTCGGGGGTGGTCGGTCCGTTTGCCCCTTCACCGATAATCTTTGCCTTGATACGCGGGGCGTTTGAGGGAGTGATCTGTTTTTCAAGCGCGGCAGGAACAAGGATGTCGCAATCAAGTTCGAGAGCTTCCATCCCGTTCTTTATGTTGGTTGCCCCCGGATAGTCCAATATTGATTTGGTTTCCGTGCGATGCTTCCACACCGAAAGAACATCAAGGCCCTTGGGGTTATGAATCGCGCCTTCCATTTCTGCGATGCCGACGATAATACTTCCGGAATCCTGCAAGAACTTTGCAGAGTGATACCCCACGTTCCCCAGTCCTTGCACCACAACACGCTTGCCGTCCAATCCGACTTTCAAACCGAGTCGATTCATATCCTCTTTGTTGCTGCACGCCTCTCTGATTCCAAAAAACACTCCCCGTCCGGTTGCCTCCACGCGTCCGCGGATTCCTCCCTGGCTGATCGGCTTTCCGGTGACACACCCGGAAGCATCGATTTGACCGGGATTGAGTGCGGAGTAGGTATCTGCGATCCATGCCATTTCTCTCTGACCGGTGCCATAGTCGGGGGCCGGGACATCAATACCCGGTCCGATAAAATTCTTCTTCACTAGTTCAGCGGTATATCGTCTGGTGATCCGTTGCAACTGGTCGGGAGTGTATTTGCGAGGATCGATTTTGATTCCTCCTTTTGCTCCACCGAATGGCACATCGACAATAGCGCACTTGAATGTCATCAAGGCGGCCAGGGCTTTCACTTCGTCTTCATTGACGCCGAGGCTGTAACGAATGCCACCCTTGGTCGGGAGCTTGTGTTGACTATGTTCTACTCTCCAGGCGGAAACGACCTCGTAGCCACTTTCAGTATGAACAGGAAAACTAAAGTGGTATACGCTATTACACACTTTGATCTGATCCAGCAGACCTTGCGGATAATTAAGATAGGCGGCTGCCTTATCAAAATTACGGACTACATCTTCGAAGAAGCTGGATTCATGCGACGACATAGGTCTTCCTATAAGGGTTGAATGAATTACGAATGAGAACAGTTGGGAAGACGGCGAGATTCATTTGTATGCGCAGAAGAAGTTATGAAGTTCCTTCTGGATATGCAAGAAAAGGACAAGATGGTCAATGGAACGACGAAAAGTGAAGCTTGGATGAGTGATCTCAGAGACTTGGATTGCGCTTGTACATAATCACGGCACCCAATGTATTGGATGTGTCAAGAAAGTCACTGACTGCAACATAAATATCACCGTTCGGAGCCAGTGCCACATCGCGCGGGGTTGGTGCACTCATTCCCTGAATGAAAGGGAGGATAATAAAATCGGTGGGAGATGAATCTGCAGTGGATACGAGGACGACCTGCTGCAGGGATGGCTCGGCGATAAAGAGCCTTCCCGTAGCATCGATGCCTGAGCCTTGGGCAGTTGGTGTAATCCTGATGTTGGAAAACCGCTGCGACGCGGGGAGATTCCCCGGGACAATTGCGAACAGATTTGTAGTTGTTCCACTCGCGCCAACCCCAGTTACGAATGAAGTGTAAACGTCGCCAAACTGATCTGTTGAGAGGAAGTGAGAAGTCCTCTCCGATTGGGACGTTGGGCGGAGGGGAGAAAACGCAATTGCGGTGGCAATGCCATTGCGGACGCGGATGAGAAAATTCTCTGCATCATTGGCGAGCGCGCTGACAAAGAGATCCCCATTCGCCGCACCATCGACATCACCTATAGTCAACGAGTTGATGATCCGTGACGTCTGGATTCCCGTGGTTACATCGAACACGGAAGCGGTATCAATGACAGACCCGCTGAAACTAAAAACGATGTTCGTTACATCATTGGAAGGACTAATTGAAAGAAGCGTGTTTTGCTCGATGGTTACCAAGATGTTGTTTGTTGACCGATCAAAACCCATTTTCGTGGGGAATGGTATTGCAGTCAACAGGGTCTTATCCGAACCCCCCGGAGAAATTCTCCTCACCGCGTTGCTGTAAGAATCTGACACCCAGATATCGCCTGATGGATCAACTGCAATTCCCCGTGGAGACTTTAATCTTCCCACAGGTACGATTATTGAGGGGTCCTGATAGGTCGTGGTCGAGTTCCCTGATGCTGGTATTTCGGATCGACAACCAACCAAAGAGAAGGGAATCAAAACTGGCGACAGGAGAACTAATTTTTTCAGAGAGATCATTTCATACCAATATAGAGATGAACGAATGATGAGTCAACCTCATTATCTGATTCGGTCATTTCCGCAAAGACTTCGGTGTTGCAAAAATACTCAACAATGGGGATTGTGAAGGCGTGATATATTCATTTATTTTTTGTAGATAGATTACGACGGTTCGTGATACCCTCTAATTCACCATCTAACAAAAAAACCACAGCAGGAGGTTTCATGAAGGCAATTGCGAAGGTGCTTCCCATGTTACTCGTCGTGGTGGCATGCGGACTTATCGGGTTTGGGAGCGCATTTCATCCCGAGAAGGCCGGCGTAGAGAATGAAGAGAATAAAGGACCACTCAAAGGTCCCGAGCTGGAACAATGGTACTTTTCTCAATGGCATTACCCATACGGCAACATGCTTGATCCGGAGATGCTCGACAATATCTGGAGAGAGGTCAAAGCCATGCCGACGGAAAATGATTTTGCATTATTGCCGGTAAATTCATGGACTCAGAAAGGTCCATTTGGCATGGATGTATCGGGCGGAGCCAAGTATTCCGGGCGGGTTCTTGATATCGAAAACGGTACCGCCTCGTCCGTTCGAATTGCTGCTGCAAGCGGAGGCCTATGGCAGTTCTTCCTGATCTTTCCTGTTTCTATGACAGAGGACGTCACCAGTCAAGCCATTGGCTCTTTTGCAACCGATCCGACAAATCAAGATATGATTGTCATTGGTACCGGAGAGCCTTCACAGCGAAGCGGAACAGGAATGTATCGAACGACGAACGGTGGGGCCAGCTGGAACTCCGTTGCTCTCTCGCCGAATCCCTCATCCTACTATCGAATACGTTACACACCGGGCAATCCCCAGAAGATTCATGCAGCGAGCACCTCTGGATATTATCGTTCGGATAATGGTGGAACGACATGGACTCGACGCTATACAGGAAACACAACCGATTTTGTTATTGACCCGAGCAATGCGAATATCATCTACATGGGAGTCCGTTCGGACGGCATTTACAAATCAACCAATGGGGGAGACAACTGGACAAAGCTAACAGCAGGTGGAATTCCAACAACAAATATTGGTCGCACAGGCTTGACCCTCTGCAATGCAACTCCGGGCACCGTCTACGCTTCTTTGGCTCGCCATGACAACAGTGCTCTTCTTGGTGTTTACAAGACCACGAATGGCGGCACGTCCTGGTCGGACGTCTCTCCCACTTCGAACTTTCTTGGAAATCAAGGATGGTACGACAATGTCATTGGAGTTTCTCCCACCGATGCCAATATTGTTCTCGTCGGCGGCGTAACACTCTGGAGAACATCGAACGGCGGAACAAACTGGACACAAATCACGAGCGGGAGTATTCATGTCGACCACCACGCAATCTCCTGGAAAAGCGAT
>DASWHW010000197.1:0-24254 GCA_036397975.1 Bacteroidota bacterium | reverse complement strand
GGGTCTCATCCTTCTTGATAGGATCCCCCACTTTCTTGTGCCACTTGACGATTGTTCCTTCAGCGATGCTCTCCCCCATTTGCGGCATTACGACTTCCACCCGGGCTGCCTTTGCGGTGGATGGTGCAGGTGCTTCTTTCGCCTGTTGTGGAGCCGACACTTTTTTCTCAGCACTTGGCGAAGGTGACGATGCGGCAGCCACCCCTCCTTCGGTTTCAAGGTAGGCGATCACCGTTCGAACCGCGACGGTTTCTTGCTCGGAGACAACGATTTCGGAAACAACTCCGTTCGTTGGGGAAGGAATTTCCGAATCAACTTTGTCGGTGCTAATTTCGAGCAGGGTCTCATCCTTCTTGATAGGATCCCCCACTTTCTTGTGCCACTTGACGATTGTTCCTTCAGCGATACTCTCCCCCATTTGCGGCATTACAACTTCCACGCGAGCCATGATATATTCCTTACTTGAAGTGCAAAAAAATCAAAACGTTGAGACGCTGCGTAATGCCTCAACAATACGTTGTGTATTCGGAAGAACAAATTCTTCCAAAGGAGGTGCAAACGGTATTGGGGTATCCAGGGCGCCTACCCGTCGAATCGGGCCGTCCAGAAACTTGAACGCCTTTTCAGAAATACGCGCAGCAATCTCAGCACCAATTCCTCCAGTGACACTATCCTCATGAACGATCAACACCTTGCCCGTCTTCTTCACGACTGAGAGAATCATCTCTTCATCAAGGGGGGAAAGGGACCGAAGATCCAGAACGGAGGTTTCGACGCCATCCTCTTTAGAAAGAATTTCCGCGGCTTCGAGACAAAAATGAACAGTCGTTCCGTACGTGATAATTGCAACGTCGCCCCCCTCCCTTTTCAAATCGGCTTTGCCGATTTCGACGACATAGTCCTCCTCGGGCACTTCGTCCTTAATCCTTCGGTACAGATACTTGAACTCAAAGAAGAGGACGGGATTATTGTCCCGGATTGCTGCCTTCATGAGGCCTTTCGCGTCACGCGGCGTTGATGGAGCAACGATCTTCAGGCCGGGTACATGAAAGAACCAGGCTTCTGTGTTCGCAGAATGGTACGGACCGCCGTGAATATATCCTCCTCCTGGCAGTCGGATAACAAGCGGAACAGGGAGATGCCAGCGATAATGGATTTTTGCTGCGTTTGTCACAATCTGATTGAATCCGCAGGTGACGAAGTCTGAGAATTGCATTTCCGCGATTGGCCGCATTCCAACGACTGCCGCACCAGTTGCAGCACCGATGATTGCCGCTTCAGCGAGCACCGCATCGATAACGCGCTCCTCCCCGAAGCGTTCGACAAAACCCTTCGTTGCTTTGAACGCCCCGCCATACACACCGATATCTTCACCAATCAGGAAGACGGAGGAATCCCTTTCCATTTCTTCCCACATTCCCCGGGATATCGCTTCGATGTAGGTCATCATTGCCATCAGGGAGCGAACACTCCCTCCGCTGCATCTTCCCCGGAAGCATATGGACTTGCTTGAGCATGTTCGAGAGCTTCTTCGATTTGATGAGTCATTTTGTTTTGGATATCCTGGAGTACCACGTCCGTAAGAACGCGGTCACTGCGAAGGATTCTCTCATACCTCTCCAGGGGGTCCTTTTTCTTCCAATCTTCCAACATCCCCTTTGGAACGTAAGACGCATCGTCTGATGCCGAATGACCATGCATACGCATCGTAATTGTCTCGATGAGGGTTGGTCCCTTACCTTCACGTGCACGACGCACGGCTTCAACACAGTACCGATACACCTTCTCCACATCCGTCCCATCGATTGTGTATCCGGGAATGCCATAGCCCAACGCCCGGTCAGACAAACGCTGTGCGATAGACTGCTTGATCGTGGGAGTTGAGTATGCGAATTGATTATTCTCAATCAAGAGGATGAAAGGAAGTTTCATGACTGCGGCCATATTCAGGCCTTCATGAAAGTCGCCGACATTGCAACCTCCGTCGCCAATGTAGTTCATCACGACCGCATTTTCTTTTCGCATTTTTGCGGCAAGCGCAGCGCCGACAGCCATCGGAATCATTGCTGCCAGGTGACTAACATTCCCGTAGATCTTGAGAGCCGGATCGGCGTAATGGCCCGTGCCATCCCGTCCTCTTGTCAGACTGTTGCCGCGCGCCAGCTGTTGCAAGAATATATGTTGAAGGCTTTGACCCTTCACAAGGTGGGCACCAAGATCACGATGCATCGGAAAGATGTAATCATGTGCTTCTAACGCAAAGGCACTTCCAACGGCTGTCGCCTCATTCCCATACGACGAATACACACCCCCTACCACTTTCCCCTGCTTGTAGGTTCTGAGAATGGCGTTATCCACCTCCCGCGTAAGGCGCATATACCGGTACAGATCAAGCCGCTGCTGATTTGAAAGCTTCACCTCGGGTACCGAAGGTTCTATCGTTTTTTGATGGGTCACTGTCATTGGAAGGGTTCAGCGTTCCTCTCTGTCAATAACGGGCGAGCTTTTCAAGAGCGACAAACACATCTGACTCTTGCGGCAGCATTGCATTTTCAAGCAGAGGGCCATACGGGACAGGCGTGTCTTTGGCCGCAACGCGCATCACCGGTGCGTCGAGAGATTCAAAAGCTTCGGAGGAGATGATCGCCGCAAGTTCAGCTCCGAATCCTCCCGTCAAGGTATCCTCATGAACAATAAGAACCTTCCCGGTTTTTCTCACTGATGAGAGAATTGTCTCCCTATCCAGGGGGTTGAGCGTTCGCAAATCAACCACTTCAATACTTACTCCATGTTGCTCCTCAATTTTTGCGGCAGCGTCCAAAGATCGCTGTACCAGCATGCCCCATGTGAGAACGGTGATATCGTCTCCGGTTTTCCGTATTCCCGCTACGCCAAACGGAAGCAGATAGTCTTTGTCCGGTTCCGGTGATGCAGCAAATCCCTGCCGGTACAGCCCCTTGTGTTCGAGGAAAATGACCGGATCTTCTTCTCTGCATGCTGTCTTCAGCAATCCTTTCGCGTCGGCGGCGTTGGAAGGATAGACCACTCGAAGTCCGGGAATATGGGTAAAGAAGCCATCGATCGACTGGCTATGGTAAAGGCCTCCATGAATGTATCCACCAACAGCAACGCGCACAACCATGGGACAGGCCCACTCATTGTTCGCACGAAAACGAAGCATCGCTACCTCATCCCGGAGTTGCATGAAGCCCGGCCAGATATAGTCACCAAACTGGATTTCTACCACTGGTTTGTAATCCCCCCGCACTGCAAGTCCAAATGCAGTTCCAATAATGCTTGCTTCTGCAAGAGGTGAATTGAAGACTCTTTCTTTGCCAAACTTGTCCGTCAGGCCTTTTGTTGCGGTGAATACTCCACCCTTTTTTCCTGCAATGTCTTCTCCGTAGATCAACATTTTCGGATTCACTCCCATCTCTTCATGCAACGCATGGTTGATCGCATCAACCAGCACGATCGAAGAACCTGTGTGGATAGGTTCCTTGAATCCAGCTGCAGGGACAATGACGCGAGGAGAATAGACGTAGCGTTCCAGGTCTTCGCCATCCGGCATTGGCAGCTCTTCCGTTGCTTCCGTAGCAGCATTGATGCGATCAATAGTCTCTTCTTTCATCTTCATGATATCATCAGAAGAAAGAAAGCCTTTCTCGATAAGAAGCTTTTCGAAGCGGGGAATCGGATCTTTCTTGAGGTCGTCTTCGATTTCTTTCGAGTCTCGGTATTTGCGATGGTCATCGGAGGATGAGTGAGGCAGCAAGCGAACAGTATCTGCCTCGATCACGCTGGGGCCCTGCCCTGCTCGTGCTTTTGCAACCGCCTCGGCGGCCACTTCATACATCGCTTCAAAATCACATCCATCAACCCGGTATCGGTTTAGTCCCTTGTACCCTGCAACCATTCCGTACACAGATTCACCGGCAAGTTGGTCGGCAACGGGAACGGAAATAGCATACTTATTATTCTGAATCAGAAAAATAACCGGATATTTTCCGCGAGCGGCCCAATTCACTGCTTCATGGAATTCCCCCTCGGAAGTGGCCCCTTCGCCCGATGACACATACACAACCTCATCCTTCCCATCCATCACCGCCCCCATCGCAGTACCAACCGCGCCGAGGTACTGCGTTCCAGTGGGACTGGACTGTGCGATGATTCTCCATTTCTTGTGGCCGTAATGGAACGGCATTGCAAATCCGTTGCTACTCGGCCCTCCCTTTCGGTGGAGCGCCTCGAGCATGATCTCTTCAATCGTATATCCGAATTGCAGTGAGAAACCAAGATCCCGATAGTACGGATAGGCCCAATCGTAACCGGGTTTCATGGCAAGCGCCATTGCACCCTGGGCAATTTCGTGTCCCGAACCGCCAATATGAAAAAAGCACTTCCCCTGTTTCAGCAGCGAGAGAATCCTCGTATCGATAAGACGGGCAGAGATGCAATTTCTGTACGTGCCGATGATCTGCTCCTTCGTCAACCCCTGCACTGACCTAGGAGCCACCTTTGTGTCGGCCGTACCATTCGTCTTCTTTTCCGAAGAATCCAACTTAGATATTTTTGATGTACTCAATTCTCCACGCCTTTTTATTGTGACTTTCCTTTTCACGCCCATACGACGACCTCTCAGGAGACAACTGGTCCGTACTTAGGTAGAAGTGATACAAGTTTTTCGTGAAGAACCCCAACACCGAAAACCTCGCCAAACATCCAGGCCAGTGTCGACTTCACCGCTTTAACATCAGGTGGGGTTTCAAGTAATTGGTGAAGGGAAGTAATGCCTTTTTCAAATATGCCGCAGGGAATAATTCTTTCAAAATACGAAAGGTCAGTCAATACGTTGAATGCAAAGCCATGCATTGTTACCCACTTACTCGTTTTTACCCCGATTGCACAAATTTTTTCATTCCCAACCCAAACGCCGGTATAATCACATATTCGCGTTCCCACTAATCCAAAGCTGCTTAATGTTCGGATAATCACCTCTTCCAAATCGCGAAGGTACCGGTGCAAATCAAGATAGAAATTGTTCAGGTCAAGAATCGGGTAACCGACGATTTGTCCCGGTCCATGGTAGGTGATGTCCCCACCCCGATCGTTGTGAAAAAGCTTCACACCCCGATTTACCATTTCCTCCTCGCTTGCAAGCAGGTGGCTCTCGTCTCCCGAGGTGCCTATTGTATACGTGTGGGGATGTTCGGTCAGGAGAAGCGTATCCGGGATGAGATTCTCCTTCCGGAGGTCGAACAACTTTTTTTGGATGGCCCAGCAATCACCGTATTCCGTTTTGCCAAGGTCGACGACGTGGACGAACCGTTCCGGGTTCACTTTCTCGATCTCAATCAGATGTTGATTGCTTCACCGTAGGCAGCTGCGGCAGCTTCCATCACCGCTTCGCTCAGGGTCGGGTGTGCGTGAACTGTATGGAAAATGGATTGTCCTGTTGCTTCAAGCCTCTTCGCCACCACGAGCTCCGCAATCATTTCCGTCGCTTCCGATCCACTAATATGCGCGCCAAGTAGTTCTCCATACTTCGCATCGAAAATCAGTTTGACCATCCCCTCCGTTTCGCCAATGGCGACAGCTTTCCCCAGCGGCCTGAATGGAAATTTGCCAATCTTCAACTCGTACCCCGCAGCGCGTGCCTTTTCCTCGGTGAGCCCGACACTTGCAATCTGAGGTTGACAATAGGTGCATCCTGGTATTGTTCCGTAATCAATTGGCTCGGGGTTCTTGCCCGCAATCGCTTCTACGCAGTGAATTCCTTCTGCCGATGCAACATGAGCGAGCCACGGTGGACCGATAACATCCCCGATCGCATAGACGCCCGGTACGTTGGTTCGATAATCTTTGTCAACTTTGATATGAGCCTTTTCCATAGTGACGCCAAGCTTCTCTAGACCAAATCCTTCCACATTCCCTTGTACACCCACCGCCATCAATGCCAATTCTGCCTTCAATTCCTTTTTCCCATCGGAGTTTGACACTGAGACGATAACTTCCTTGGCTGATGTCTTGACACCGTCGACCTTTGTGGAGGTAAGTATCTCTATCCCCTGCTTTTTGAAGCTCTTGAGTAAATCTCTCGTTAGCTCGGCATCTTCAACCGGGAGAATATTCGGCATCATCTCAACAACTGTCACCGTCGTCCCCAGTGCATTATAAAAATACGCGAACTCCATTCCGATGGCACCAGCTCCAATGATAACCAGCGACTTAGGTTGTTCTTTCAAGGACATCGCCTCGGTGCTGGTAATAATGCTCTTCCGGTCAATGGTGACACCTGGAACAGATCGCGCTCGTGCTCCTGTCGCCACGATGATATTCTTTGCCGATATTTTTTCTGCATGTTTTCCTTCAGCTTTGACCTCTATTACCCCGTTTCCCATGAGTGAAGCGAATCCGGGCACATAATCGATTTTGTTCTTTTTCATCAAGAATTCGACGCCCTTCGAGATCTTCTCAGAAATACCCCGACTTCGTTGGATAACTTTCGAGAAATCCACCTTCAGGTTATCGTAGGTGATTCCCCACTCCTGGGATTTCTTGAATTGGTGGAGTAGCTCTGCATTTTTCAGAAGCGCCTTCGTTGGAATACAACCCCAGTTGAGGCAAACGCCACCGAGCCGATCGCGCTCCACGATTCCTGTTCTCAATCCCAACTGGGCGGCTCGGATTGCTGCGGTATACCCGCCGGGGCCGCCGCCAACAACCACCACATCAAATGATTTTTCCGCCATGAAGTCCTCTGTCGAAACAACAAAAAAGGGAAAGTTGAGATTCCCTTCGAGAGTAGTTGAGATTGAATGAAAAGTGCAAAAAATATACCGAAAGGCATTCTGAAAGTCAACCAGACTTCCGGCGCGTAGCGCGACCACCGATAGCGGAAACATCAACTCACGGCCTCCGCGTTCTGTTTGCTTATGCAAGAACATCGAAAAAGAGAATTGTCCGCGTTGATTTTCGGACTCGTTTTAGGTATACTATGCACAAAAATTTTTGCACCTGGCATGTCCGATCATGAAGCGGCCGACGAGAAGCTTGTCACAACAAACCGCAAAGCTCGACACGAATACGCCGTTCTCGAAACCTACGAAGCCGGAATGGTTCTGAAAGGAACTGAGGTTAAATCCCTGCGTCAGGGGAGTGCGAATCTCAGCGAAGGCTACGCCATGATTCAAAACGGTGAAGTATGGCTATACGGAATGCACATCAGCCCCTACCAGCAAGCGAGTTATAATAATGTTGATCCAACACGCAAGCGGAAGCTCCTCTTGAGTAAAAAGGAGATTCGAAAACTTTTTGGGAAGCTTGCCAACAAGGGACTCACGCTTATTCCGCTGAAGGTCTATTTCAAAAACCGTGTGGCAAAAGTGCTTCTCGGACTCGCGCATGGCAAGAAATCATACGATAAGCGACATGACATTGCCAAGCGTGAAATAGAGCGAAGCTTACGAAGGACCTACGCACGATAGAAAGAAGAATTGTTCCCACCTCTCAACGAACAAATAGATGAAATTCGACGTGGCGTCTCCGAAATTATCCCCGAAGACGACCTCGTCAAGAAAGTCGAACGGTCCATCGCATCAAAAACTCCACTCAACATAAAATTGGGATGCGACCCTAGCAAACCGGACCTCCACCTTGGACATTCGGTCGTATTGCGCAAGCTTCGTCAATTTCAGGACCTTGGCCATCAGGCTATTCTCATTGTCGGGGACTTTACGGGAATGATTGGCGATCCCTCGGGCAGGAGCAAGACCCGCCCACCCCTGACAATTGACGAAACACGACGGAACGGCCAAACGTATTTCGAACAGGCCACCAAAATACTCTCAACAAAGAAGATTCGGATGCTCTATAATTCCGAATGGCTTGGGAAAATGTCGTTTTCCGATGTTATTCTTCTGGGCAGTAAATATACAGTCGCCAGGATGCTTGAAAGGGATGATTTTGAGAGAAGATACCGGGCAGGAGAGCCAATCAGCATTCATGAATTACTTTATCCGCTCGCCCAGGCTATGGACTCAGTGGCAATTCAAGCGGACGTTGAATTAGGTGGAACAGATCAGAAGTTCAATCTTCTTGTCGGGAGAGACATCCAGAAGGAACATGGTCTCGAGCCACAGATCACGATCACAATGCCGATCCTTGCAGGAACGGATGGCGTGGAGAAAATGAGCAAGTCACTGGACAATTATATTGGCATTAACGAGTCACCAGGCCAGATATACGGGAAGACGTTGTCTATTCCGGATGACCAGATCTACAATTATTTTGAATTGACAACGAATGTGGAAATCAAACAATTGCGGAAGATACAGACCCAGCTCGAAGACAAGAAACAGAATCCACGCGACATGAAAAGACTGCTGGCCAGAACCCTTGTCGCTCAATACCATGATGAACCATCCGCCAGAGCTGCAGAGGATGAATTCGACAAGGTCTTCATAAAAAAAGAAGTTCCCGACGACATACCGGAATTGTCGTTGGATATCGAAAACGGCGGTATCGGGATCATCAAACTGCTGACGACAACAAAGATGGTCTCTTCCAACGGTGAGGCACGTCGGATGATCGAGCAAGGAGGGGTCAGTATCGACGGCAAACGCATTGATGATCAGCATACCACACTTACGATTAACGACAGCATTGTCCTCAAAGTTGGTAAGAGGAAGTTCCTGAGGGTAAAAAAATCAACCAACGGGTAAGTTCATTTTCCGTTTCACACCGTTTCGAGGAGACATAACCTTGTACGTTCCCACAAGAATGTTTTTCACAAAAGGAGTAGGCCGACACAAAGACTACCTCCAATCATTTGAGTTGGCTTTACGTGATGCCAAGATCGAGAAGTGCAATCTCGTCACGGTTTCGAGCATATTCCCACCCGGCTGCAAACGAGTCTCTCCTGATGAGGGACTTAAATCTCTACAGCCCGGACAAATCACCTTCGCGGTGATGGCGAGAAATGCAACGAACGAACCAAACCGGCTCATTGCCGCTTCCATCGGTGTGGCCACCCCCGCCGACACCAGCCAGTATGGGTATCTTTCGGAACACCATCCTTTTGGTGAAACTGATGAAAGGGCTGGAGATTACGCCGAGGATCTTGCTGCGACGATGCTTGCAACAACCCTCGGTGTTGAGTTCGACCCCAGTGAGGCCTGGGATGAAAGGGAGAAGCAGTATAAGATGAGTGGGAAGATTGTGAAAGTGTACAATGTAACGCAGTCGGCTGAAGGGCATAAGGAAGGTATCTGGACGACGGTCGTTGCCAGCGCAATACTCCTCCCATGATTTTGACACCATCCAGTAAGCAAAAAAAGCCCGGACATTGCGACCGGGCTTTTTGTTTTTTTGATTTCGTTCATGGCTAGTTAAGCATCAACCTGTATTCATCGTAGTAAGTCAAAATATTCTCGACATAGGCGACGGTTTCTGTGGAGTTTCCAAACCATCCTGACCGAGGTTTCTTTTCTGGCCATACATTCCCGTGCAGCGTATAATAGCGTTTCGATAGCAATGGAAGTGCGTCCTGAATGGATCTCCAGCGGGTGGGATCTTCATGGAAGTAGGCGGCCACCTCTTGTGCATCGTAGATCCTTCTAATCCCGGCGTTGTAGGCAGCCAGGGTGAGCTTAATTCGATCGCTTTCTTCTGCACCCTCAAACAACCTATAAAGGCGGCTCATATAATAAATCCCACCTCGGATGTTGTTCTTTGGCTGTGTAATGTCTTTTAGATTCAGTTTTCTTGCGATTTCCGCTCTGGTCCTTGGCATCATTTGCATGAATCCCGACGCCCCACGATGACTTTTAGCTTTGGGATCGAACTGGGACTCCTGCTTCATGACCGCGAGAATCAGCCTCCAATCAAAGCCATAGGTTGCTGAGTTTTCCTTTATGGTGGATCCGTAGCTAGTGATAATTCGCTCGGTGTCCTCATCAAGAAGCGACTCAATCGACAGCGAGGATGCATCAATGCCATCTTCTTGAAGAACAAATGACGGTTCATTGCCTAAGGACTGTTTTTTTACAACATTCTCTCCCACTGGGGAACATCCCACGATGGTTGAGAGGATTGCGGTAATAACCAGGCACTGGGCCAGATTGTTACTCACATATTCCTCCATGGATTTGGTTGTTTTAGTTGACTTCATTGCTTGACTTGCTATGTTTACCTCTCGAACAAGTTCCATCCGTAGTGATAACGCTAACTCCCCCATACAAATTCCAATGCCCTCGCAGCAGGTCTCGAAAGTTGGACGCCAAAATATGAGAAGGAGCCATCAATGTCAAGCAGTGATGCCACGTCGGTGACACATGGCACATAAATCAAAAGCCGGCTAAATCGCCGGCCTGTCATTTGGACGCTTCCATAATTTCACTTATTAAGAGCTTACTTTAGGTATCGTTTTTCTACGTCTTCGATTTTATCAACCCTTTGTTTGTGTCTACCACCCGAAAACCACGATTCCAGCCAAATTCTTAGGATTTCCTTGCAAACTTCGATCCCAGTTACGCGACTACCCAGAGTCAGGACGTTTGTATCGTTGTGTTCTCTCGCGTTCCGGGCAACAAACTCATTATGACAACATGCCGCACGTACGCGCGGGACTTTGTTTGCAACAACGCAAGATCCAATTCCAGCTCCATCAATCATTACGCCCCTCCACGCGTTTCCGGTCGAAACGCTAAGTGCCACAGCGTAGGCGTAGTCCGGGTAGTCGCAAGACTCTTCGCTCATTGTCCCGACATCGGCGACCGGGTAACCAAGTGTGGTTGCATATACCTTCAGTTGCTCCTTTAGTTGAAATCCGCCGTGGTCGCTTCCGAAAACCACGACGCCTCTATCTCCACCTTGTGACGCCTTCTGGGGCAGGTCTTTCGGGGTTTGTGGCTCTTGCTCCTTTGGGGGTACAAGGGAAATTCCTAGCTGCAACGCCCGTTCTTGTGACAGAGGAGTGAGTATTGATCCGGGAGGTACCTCAATGGACTTCAAGCCATCTCGGGAGGCTTTGACTACCATCTCTTCAGTAATGAGTGTTCTTGGCATAACTAATTCGGTTGTGATCGTAAATCCATCACTTCAATCGTGACTGGGCAGGTTCCTTCTTCGACAAAACCAAGTTCCTTTGCCGCTCCAAGAGAGAGATCAATCTCGCGATCATCCACAAATGGACCCCGGTCATTAATCCTTAACACAATGCTTTTCTGGTTCGTCCTGTTTGTCACCCTCACGACAGTGCCAAACGGAAGATATCGATGCGCAGCAGAGAACCCGTTCATATCGTAAACCTCTCCGTTGGCCGTCAACCTGCCATCAAACTCGTTGGCATAGTAGGACGCAATTCCTTCAAGCACCTGTGCAGCGTTCAGCAGGTGCCCGGCCGGGGCCACCTCCTTGGAAATGAATCGTGGGACAGGGCCCAGACAGCCACTCAAGCTGATTGATAGCGCAAAAAGGAGAATGTACCTTTTGCCAGTCATGGCTACAGATATTCGTTCATTTGCTTTCTTCTGAGGTAGTCAGCTATTTCCTTTACGTCCTGGCTTCTGTTGCTTTTGCAAACAAGAATAGCGTCATCGGTATTAATAATGACGAGGTCCTCAGCACCAATGACCGCAACGAGTTTGTCCGGCGAGTAGACAAGGCAGTTTTTTGCATCCCGTGAGATCACTTTTCCATTAATCGAGTTACCATTGTCATCTTTACCTGAAACTTTGAGCACTTCCCTCCACGACCCAACGTCATTCCAACCGAAATCGCCTGGAATAACATAAACCGCCTCTGCTTTCTCCATTACCCCATAGTCGATTGAAATGCCCCGGATAAGACCATACACCTTGTCTAAGGTGGACTGATATTGCGGGGTACCAAGAACTTGTCGGATTTTTGCCAGCTCGGCAAACATGTCGGGAAGACAGGTTTGCATCTGATTTAAGATCGCGTCGGCACGCCAAACGAACATACCACTATTCCAAAGGAAATCTCCACTCTTTAGGAATTTTTCGGCAGTCGCAAGATTCGGTTTTTCGGCAAAGGTTTTGACTTTTAATACGCCTTTATCAAAATACGGGTTGTGGTCCCCCTTCTCGTCGAACATCTGGATATAGCCGTAGCCCGTTTCCGGATGGGTTGGCGTAATCCCGATGGTGAGGAGACTGGAGGACTTATAGGCAGTTTCTACCGCGACCGACAATACCCGTTGGAATTCATCCACTTTCTGGATGAGATGGTCTGATGGAAGAACAACCATCACGGCGTCTGGATCGAGATTGAGCACATGCATGGCTGCAAGGCCGATGCACGGGGCCGTATTCCGACCCACAGGCTCTGTAATAATGTTTTCCTCAGGAAGCTCGGGGATTTGTTTTTTGACAAGTGCCTGCTGGACTTTATTCGTCACAACAAATATATCCTGAATCCGGACGAACTTGTCCAAACGTTCGACAGTCGTCTGGATCATGGTTTTCTTTCCAATGATCTCGAGAAACTGCTTCGGACTCTTTTCTCGGCTGCGCGGCCAGAACCGTGTTCCAACCCCGCCAGCCATGATGACTGCACAGACTCTAGGCATAAATACTTTTACAGTTGATGAACTTACAAATTATCGTACGAGCGAAGAGCGGTGCGGGAAGGAAATGGTCAAGGAAGTGTGTCAAACTTTTTGATATCCGGTCTGGAAAGTCAGTTGCAATAGTGTCTCTGGGTTCTCCAGTAGCTCGGTGGCATCGCTGAGGGCTCCCGGTGCAGCGTCGGCATCCATTACCGACTGCAGAGTTGAGCCCGCGTTTTCAAGTATGTTGAGCACTCGTACATCATCGAAGAGCTTATTGCGCAGAACATACTTCAAGAAATTCACGAACACGAGAGTAAAGCGAATCACGTCCTGGCGACCAAGCCGGAGAGCGCTGTCCCTGAGCATCATCACGCTATTCAATACAAAGAACAAGCGATCCTGCGAGAGCTCTTCGATCATCGACCCTTTTATCGAAGTCTGGCGAAGAAGGTCTATCTGACGGTTGCATTCACGAAGCCGAAGGTAAAACGTCCTGAGCGCAGGAGAGTGCGGAGGAAGGGTAAACTGGTTTTGTTTCTTCCCGCCCGACGGTCGTAGAGAATCGACGATCGTCTTCCGCAGAGCCTGAACGTCATAGGCGACCACCTCCGGCTCTACCTCCCCTCCCTGAAGTTGCCACCGGTGCAAAGCCCACATCAACACCAGAGCGATTCCTTCGAATTGCGATACCCTGGAGAGAGTTTGCAATGCCTCATGTGCATTGTGTTCAGCAGCTATTCGGTCGGTTATCTTGGCAACTACAGATTGCAGTACATACTCGTTCTCACTCCCGAGCAACGACTCCGCACCTCGCATCAGCCGGACGATGTAACTTATGCCTCCGAACATAGCCTTCCGATCCGCATTTCTGTGCAAATATAGTCTATTGATTCTGGAATGTCAATCAACCAAAAAAAGGAAAGCCCCGCAGATGCAGGGCTTTGGGGTCATTCGTTTGTCTTCGCGATGCGTTGTCTATTGACTGCACGCATCAAAGCAGCTTCAGCTCTAATATTGTCAATGGATGGATCCTTTGAATGGAGACGTTCCTTCGCGCGATCTTCTGCAGACTTTGCCCGGTTTAGATCGATTTCTCCCGCAACCTCAGCGCTCTCCACGAGAACAACAACGCTGTTGTCACGAACCTCCACAAAGCCGCCGCTGGTCGCGTACACCGTATCCTTGCCCTGCTTATCCTTAACCTTTACGGCACCGATCTCGAGCAAGGAAAGCAATGGAGCGTGGTTGTGGAGAACTTGAAACCCACCCTTGACACCTGGGGCACTCACGCTCGTCGCTTCGTCTTTGAATACAACCCGCTCCGGGGTTACGATTTCCAGCTGAAACCCTTTTTCGTACATTTTGAGATTCCCTTATCCTTGCAGGGTCTTTGCTTTTTCCACAGCCTCCTCAATCCCCCCGACCATGTAGAAAGCATTCTCGGGCAGGTCGTCATACTCGCCATCGATAATACCTTTGAAACCACGGATAGTATCTTGCAACTTTACGTACTTGCCTGGAATATTCGTGAACTCCTCGGCAACCGAGAACGGCTGGGAGAGGAATTTCTGTATCCTTCGGGCGCGCGCCACAGTTACTTTGTCCTCATCAGAGAGCTCGTCCATACCAAGGATGTTGATAATATCCTGCATGTCCTTGTATGACTGTAACGTTTCTTTCACCCGCTTCGCGACGTTGTAATGCTCTTCACCGACGACTCCCGGCTCGAGAATCCGGGATGTAGAATCCAGCGGATCAACAGCGGGATATATACCAAGTTCGGAAATTTGACGGCTGAGCACGGTCGTTGCGTCAAGATGTGCGAAGGTTGTCGCGGGAGCCGGATCCGTCAGATCGTCCGCCGGGACATAGATGGCCTGGACGGAAGTGATGGAGCCCTTCTTTGTCGAAGTGATTCGCTCCTGCAATTCGCCCATTTCAGAGCCAAGGGTCGGCTGGTAGCCGACGGCTGAAGGCATTCGCCCTAGCAGCGCCGAAACCTCCGAACCAGCTTGCACAAACCGAAAGATGTTATCGATGAAGAGAAGGACGTCTTTCCCTTCCTCATCACGAAAGTACTCTGCGAAAGTCAAAGCCGTGAGACCAACGCGCTGACGTGCTCCCGGTGGCTCATTCATTTGTCCAAACACGAGCGCGGTTTTATCCAGCACTCCGGACTCTTTCATCTCAAGCCACAGGTCATTTCCCTCGCGGGTCCGCTCACCGACGCCACCAAACACAGAATAACCACCATGATGTGTGGCGATATTATTGATCAGTTCCATGATGATGACGGTCTTGCCAACCCCGGCACCACCGAACAACCCTGTCTTGCCCCCCTTCGAGTACGGCTCAAGCAGATCAATGACCTTAATGCCGGTCTCGAACATTTCTTTTTGCGTCGAAAGAGTATCGAAGGGAGGCGAACTTCGATGAATAGGATACAACTTTTCCCCTTTGACGGGGCCAAGACCGTCAATGCCCTCACCGATCACGTTGATCAATCTGCCAAGAGCGCCAGATCCCACTGGGACGGAAATCGGGGCGCCTGTGTCTATGCAGGAGAGACCACGCTGCAGACCGTCTGTTGAATCCATAGCAACTGTGCGGACGCGATTGTCTCCAAGATGCTGCTGGACTTCGCAAACGAGCACATCCTTGGAACCGTTGGTTCCCGGCACGGATATATTAACAGCATTAAGAATGGAGGGAAGAGAACCGCCGGAAAAGTCTATGTCAACGACCGGCCCAATAATCTGGACAATCTTTCCTTCTTTCATTCAAATCCTTTCAGGTGGAAGTCTACTGCGGGTGGTCAAAAATCGTGCAGGAAGGTAGCAATATTCACCTTGAAAATCAACAAAATGCTACCGTTTTGACAGTATCAAGGCCACAATTGACTTTCCATGGAGCCGACCGTTCTCGACAAAAATTTTGTTATTGAACTTCCCCGCCACCACGGAACCGGCGACGAAAAGTCCTGGAACTTTTGTTTCAAATGTTCCTTCAACACAAAGTGGTGCCAGAGTTTCAGCATCCACGGCGATACCGAATTTCTTGAGATGGTTCGTGTCCGGCCTGAATCCTATCAACACAAAGACAACATCACACTTCACATCCTTCTCCTTTCCATCGGATTGAATACAAACACTCTCCTCCTTTATTCTGCTGACCGAAGAGTTGAATTCTGCCTTTATCTCTCCTGACTTTATTCTGTTCTCAATATCGGGCAGGATCCAGTACTTTACACCGGGACTCAGTGTTTCGCCACGATGAACAAGTGTAACCCGCGCGCCATGCCTGAACAGGTCCAGCGCTGATTCGACAGCGGAATTTCTTCCTCCAACCACTACTATATCGCGGTCAAAGTATTCAAACGGTTCGTCGTAATAGTGCTTCACGTGTGGAAGATCCTCACCATCAACATCCAGTCTATTGGGATTATCAAAGTAACCGGTCGCGACAACGACATTTCGTGCTTCGTACTTGATCTTCTTCGCGGTGGTAACAGAGAAATAATCCTCCACCCGATCGATCCGTTCGACAGCATCGAATGATCGCACATCCAGATCAAAGTGTGTGGTCACTCTTTGATAATAGGTAATGGCATCGACACGGGTCGGTCGAACAGTAGGAATTGGAAATGGAATGTCGCCGATCTCCAACAATTCCGGGGTTGAGAACCAGATAAGATTTTTCGGAAACCTTCGGATATAGTCTACCAGGCTTCCTTTTTCGAGGACGATCGTCGTGAGCCCTGCGTTCTTGGCTTCGATGGCGCAAGATAGACCGGCTGGTCCGGCTCCAACTATGATAAGGTCAGTCATCGGACGTCCTTCCATAAACATCAAACCCCTTGAAGTCTCAAGGGGTTCATTTCTTGGAGCTGGCGGGCGGACTTGAACCGTCGACCTGCTGATTACGAATCAGCTGCTCTACCAACTGAGCTACGCCAGCACATATCTCTTTCGTACATTGAAAGAATTGAGGAAAGAGTTGAGAAAGCGGTGAAAAGATAGAAAAAAGCAGAACGATAATCAACGAAGTGTCGGCCCTGTTCTTCCGTGTACCTTGACTAACTGGAACGATTGTGCGTATATTAAGCCCAGTTTTTCCACGGTTCATTCCTCCAAAAACCCCGGAAGGTACAACAGGCTTCATGGCCGGTCAGGACGCAATTCTTGGTTTCAGTTTCAGCGGTGACACCGTACAAGTGGTAGAGATCGTCTACGGCGAGCCGCGCAGTACTATCCATGCAATGGATGAATTTGCGAACGTCTTTTCCAACAAGGATTATAGCAACCAGGACGTGGAAAACTTCTCCACTTCTATCTCCCGGTTCATGAAGGCATTCGGTGTGAAAAGTCGTGAGGCATCTGTCGCGCTTGATTCCGGAACGCTGTTCATGAACACCATTCCGATGGACACAGACCTTTCGCAATCGGAAGTTAACGAGCACATCAACTGGGAGCTGACGCAATTCTTCCCCGAGCAATCACCCCGCAGTTTCATCAACGACATTCACGTGTTAAATGAATCTGCGCAGGAAAATATCCGTGAGGTACTGACAGTTTCAGTCCTGCGTGCTCAAGCCGACGCTATCCAGAAAGCACTCTCCCGGATCGGGATCAGCCTGAACATTGTCGACGTCGACCACTTCAGCGCCGAAACCGCACTGCGCGTGAATTACCCCGACACCACCACGAAGTACCTTGGACTTGTTGGAGTGAAGCGGAACAGGTTGGATGTAAGTTTGCTCCGCAAAGGTGTTCTGGAATCGTACAGCTACTACGCCGTTGAATCCAACCAGGACATCGTCGAGCGGATCGGGATTCTTTCCAGGGAAATCAAAGGGATTTACTCCATTGTTGCCTACGGGCCGCACCTCGAAAAGGACCTGCTCGCACAAATTCGGCGGGGGTCCAGTATGCTCGTCGAGGCGCTAAACCCTCTCCGTCACGTCGAAGTTTCCGAAACGTTAAACCTTGCCGAAAATCTCACCGTCCCCTCCTACAGATTTGCCTCAGCGGTCGGCGTAGCGCTCCGCAGGGACTGACATGCGCGTGATCGCAGGGCTGTACAAAGGACGCACACTCACGACCGTCAACGATCTTTCTGTTCGTCCGGCCACCGACCGCGTGAAGCAAACGCTGTTCGATGTCCTTTCAACGCGGCTTGACCTGGAAGGCGCATCCGTTCTTGACTTGTTTGCCGGCAGCGGTTCTCTCGGTATTGAGGCCTTGAGCAGAGGAGCGGCGCGGGTCGTTTTCGTCGAGAACAATCGTCACGCAGTGGAGCACATTGTGCAGAACGCTCGCAAACTCGGATGCGAGGATGCCATCGATGTCGATATTGCGGATTCGATAGACTTTCTTGAATCTGCGAGAAAAACGTACGACCTCATTTTTGCAGATCCACCCTATGATTTCGACGCCACCGGATCGATTCCTGAAATCGTCTTCCGAGCGTCCCTTCTCGCGCGCCACGGTTATTTGTTGATTGAGCATACGCGGAATCTCCATTTTGAAGACACTGCAACTTATACGACAGGCCCGGTAAAGAAATTTGGGAGAACGCTCGTTACGTTCTTTCATCACCCATCACCAAGCAACGGGGAACGCCAATGAAAGCTCGCATCGCGATTTATCCCGGCACGTTTGATCCTATCACGTATGGACATATGGACGTGATAGAGCAGGCATCGAAACTTTTCTCCAAACTGATTGTTCTTGTCGCGCGGAACACCACCAAGACTCCCCTCTTCTCTTCTGAAGAACGCATTTCAATGATCAATGAGGTCGTGCACAAGCAGAATGGCGTGACGGTCGACGGCTTCAACGGACTGCTGGTGGATTACGCGAAGGATCACAAGGCCACGGTTGTGATTCGGGGTCTCCGGGCGGTCTCCGATTTCGAGTACGAATTTCAAATGGCACAAACAAACCGGAAACTTGCGAAGAACATCGACGTCGTCTTCCTTGTGCCGCACGATCAATACACGTTCCTCAACTCCACCATTGTGCGGGAAGTCGCCCGGTTCGGAGGAGACGTTTCCAGTTTTGTCCCTCCCGTTGTTCGGAAACGCCTTTCAGAAAAATTTCTTCTTCCACCAAAACGATAAGGCATGCAGCAACTTTCCCGAAAAATACAACAGGTTGAAGAGTCCCAGACTCTTGCGCTGACCGCTAAAGCGCGGTCATTGAAAGAAGCTGGCGTCGATGTAGTGAGCCTGACAGCGGGCGAACCCGATTTCCCTACTCCAAAACATGTGAAGGAAGCTGCGATCAAAGCCATCGAGGCCGACTTCACCCATTACACGGCGACCGAGGGAATCAAGGATCTTGTCCAGGCGATCATCAACAAGTTCTCCCGTGAAAACGACCTGCATTTTGAACCGGGACAAATTCTCGTCTCCACCGGAGCGAAGCACTCCATCTACAATGCGCTCCAGGCGATTTGCAACAAGGGCGATGAGGTTATCATCCTGAGTCCATACTGGGTGAGCTACCCGGAGATGGTAAAGCTTGCAGATGCAACGCCGGTGGTTGTCACAGCATCAATCGAGGTCGGGTTTAAACCTGACATGCGAAAGCTGAAGCAGGCGATCAACCAACGGACGAAGGCGATGATCATCAACTCCCCTTCCAATCCCACCGGGGCGGTTTTTACGCGGAGTGAAATGGAAGAGATCGCGGAGCTTGTGAAAACATCGGGAATCTACGTAATCTCGGACGAGATTTATGAGAAGGTCCTCTACGATGGTGCGAAGCATGTAAGTATCGGATCGATCAAATCTATTCGTGACCAGGTGATTACAGTGAACGGATTGTCGAAAGCATTTGCGATGACCGGGTGGCGTCTCGGGTACATGGGCGGACCTTTGTCCGTGATGCAGCTTGCCGCTCGGGTTCAGAGCCAGGTTACTTCCAATGCGACTTCGATAACACAGAAGGCAGCGGTTGCCGCGCTGACCGGATCATTATCCGCGGTTGAAAAAATGGTGGAGGAGTTTAAGCAGCGCCGTGATTTCGTGATCGATGCTTTGTTGGCAGTGAAAGGCGTGAATGTGTTTACACCGTCGGGAGCGTTCTATGTGTTCTTTGGTGTGAAGAATTTTTACGCCAGAAAGTTCAACGGACAGTTCATCCGCAACTCGGCGGACATGGCGCAGTATCTTCTGGAGAAACAGCATGTCGCCATGGTGCCGGGATTCGCATTTGGCGCCGATGATTGCCTCCGCATGTCGTACGCATGTTCAATGAAAGATCTGGAAAAAGGAATGAAGCGCATCGCCGACGGGCTTGCGGCGTTGACATAGACTAGATGTTGTTTTTCAAAATGCGGTTGTTGTAGATGATTCTGTGCGGCAGGAAAGAACCCCGAAGGGGTTCAATAACAAAGGTCGAGCGCAACGCCCTCGACAACGAACCAAAACGCGCGATCATACAACCCTGAAAGGGTTGCATCATCCGAGGTAATGCCGCCCCCTCAGGGCCTGGATTTTGGTTTTTTGTTTTGTGGTTGAGGGCTTCGCTCTCACCTTTGTATGCGACCCCTCGGGTCAAACCGGTGGCCGACTCGCAATGTTCCTGAGTTTTGAGATGAAACACTTTACTACTTAAGAGATATCATAACATGCCCACGTATCAATACATTTGCAAACAATGCAACCACGAGTTTCAAGAACTGCAATCGATGAAGGAAGACCCGCTGGTCATCTGCCCCAAATGCAAAACGGACAATCTTGCAAGGGTGATGAGCGCAAGCGGCTTAATCTTCAAAGGCTCAGGTTTTTACCTGACTGATTACAAGAACGCCTCTACCAAACAATCCTCCGGCTCTGAAGAGAAGAAGGGCGAATCAGAAAAGAAAAGCGAATCAGAGAAGAAGAGCGAAACCAAGGAAGCCTCGAAGAGTACGGAATCGAAAGACTCTTCAAAAACCTCTGGGGAGACGAAGGATTCCTCAAAACCCTCCGAAAAGAAAGAAACGAAAAAGGACTCAGGGTCCCCGGACAAGAGTTCAGCGAGCGGGGACAAAAAGGAATAGCAACGCTTCCCTCCTTTTCCACCACTAAACCGCTTTTCCTCTAAGAGGCTAATCCCACATTGCGCCGCTTTGTCATGACCAATGCTGTTGTTTGTTTACGCGCGGTTTATTAGCTTTTCTCTGAAGCCTTCCTTACGTGGTAAACGCACTCAGAAAATTTTTAATCATAGCCACACACTTTCATCAACAAGAAACAATCATTTGAACATGAACACAAGCATATTCATCCCGCCGATACTTCTCGCGCTTACCTGTGGCCAAAGGTCACCGGCGGAAGGCCGGATTGCACACTCTCCCGACAAAATCCATCCGCTCCAAACAACAGTTGTCCAGGGTGGGCCTGGAGTTCCTGCAAGACCTGAACCCGATGACCAAATCGGCTCAGCCCGCAGACCGAAACTGATCGCTCACCTCAACGACGGATCACAAATCGTCGGTACTCCCACATGTGACGTGATCTCTGTGCGAACAGCATATGGTGAACTTGATCTTCCATTCATGGATCTGATCGCCATAGACTTCAGGTCTGGCAACGACTCGCTGAGCATTTTATTTCAAAACGGCGACAATCTGCACGCTATTCTTGCTTCCGATATCTGTCAGATTGTGACACTCATTGGGAGGATTTCACTGGGGCAAAAGGATCTCCTCTCTGTTGTCATCGACATACCCGCAACGGACAAGGAGGATAGCCTTCTTGGATATTACCCATTCAACGGCAACGCAAACGATGAAAGTGGGCGCGGGAACAATGGAACGGTTCACCGTGCAGTGCTTACCTCAGACCGCTTGGGCAAACAGAATAGCGCTTACAGGTTTGATGGGAAAGATAGTTACATCAGCTTTGCTCGCGGCTGGATTCCTCCCGACATCCAGGGATTCACAGTTTCAGTTTGGCTGTACGCTGAAGAGAGAACCAGGGGAATTGCTGTCTACACCGGCGCGATACTGGGAGAAAGTCAGATTGCAATTGATGACGACGGAGTTATCTTTGCGACCAACCTTGTTCCAAATTCCAATTCCTGGTTCAAGGCCAGTGCCCCTCCCCTAACTGGTAGATTCGTACACGTCGTTGGGGTTTACCGTCAAGGCGAGAGCATACAACTCTGGATCAACGGGGAACTGAGGCAAGAAACCTCCGTTCCGATGAATGACCTGAACAATGGGTCCACGACGCACAACGCGTCCATCGGCTCTTATACACCGAATCATTTCAACCACTTCAGAGGGATCTGGCTTGGGGTTATTGATGATGTTCGCCTCTACGGTCGAGCTTTGTCTGGCAGGGACATCCGTAACCTCTACCAAACCGAGAAATGAGGCGCGCCATCAAAAGAGCATGCAGAACCAGTTGCGAAACAGTTAGCGCTTCTCCATTAGAGGACAGCTCCGGAGGAGGAAAAACATGAAACATCAACTGGTAGTGTTCGGTCTGGTTTTCTACTCGCAGGTATTGTTCATAAGGTGTGACCTCGGGGACTCACCCCAGCCCGATCCTCAGTTTGTCAAGATCCAGTTCCAGTATAGCTTCAGCGATATGATTGATACATTCAACGGCACACTCACGAAGGACCTCATCCTCGATGGTTCTGTCACCATCCCGTTCTGGCTAACAACATCAGAACAGGAATCACTGCTGGAGGAATTGGACAGAGCAGATTTTTTCAATCTGCCGGACACTCTGTTATCAATTCCAGGTGTGGCCCTCGAGCCCAATCCAAGTCCGGACTTCCTTCGTGTCGTAGCCAATGGGAAGAACAAGGTGGTTATCTGGTCCTACCCCATCGATTTGGCAACTGCCAATGGTCAATCGGTCATGCGACTCTCAACAGCCATCAGGAACATTGTCGAGTCGAAGCCAGAGTACAAGCAATTGCCACCAGCGCGAGGTGGATACAATTGAATCAATGAGAGGGGCTCGGCTGACCTGGATCGGCAAAAAGAATATCGAAGAACTAAAGGCTGCCGCCTCAAGGCATATGCAAAGGTAATTCGAGGCTTGAATGAAACTTCTGCTGATCATCGGCATTGTTACCCTCTCAGTTGGATGCACCGGTCCCGCGAAGATCGCAAGGTCGGGTGACCCCTCTGTCTTACAATCCCGAGTACCAGTGAACTCATCAACCTCAATGCCTGCGGTAAGTGATACAGTCCATGAAGGTCCCATCGCAGGCGCCGAAGAGAGGTCCGTGCGGAGCCAGATAATGCTGGTAACAATGATTGTGATAACCGCGGCGGTGTTATTATTTCTGCTAAGATTGGCGAGCAGCCATTGACAAATTCTCGGTCAATGATGACACTTCAAAAACTTGTAGCAGAAGTTATAACGCAGCAGCGTCCCGTTGAACTTTCCGGCATCACGATCCCCAAAAGCCTTCGTGTCGCAGTCACAGCGCCACACCCGGACGACTTTGATGCTATCGCGGTGACAATGCGTCTGCTCCACGCGAATGGTAATATTATCGATCTCGCCGTGCTTACTTCCGGCACCTCCGGCGTCGATGATGGCTTCGCGGGTGCGCATACGTCGGACGCCAAGATAACGATCAGGGAGGACGAGCAGCGCGCCAGTTGTCAACTGTTTGGACTGGATCCATCACATCTTCAGTTTCTAAGACTCACTTATAGCGGCGATCACCAACGGTTGATCGGAGATGGCGGAGCGTCAGCGGAAGGGTTCATCAAGCAGGTCCGCCCCGATCTCATCTTTCTACCTCACGGAAATGACACAAACCGAACTCATCAGCGTACGCATGCGCTCATAACGGGAATAGTGAAGAAAGAAAAACTAACGGTCTTCCTCTTTCTTAACGAGGACCCGAAAACCCAGAGCATTCGCCGCGACGTGATCGTACAGTTCGGTGAAGCCGAAGCGGAGTGGAAGGCCCGACTACTGCGATTGCACACTTCTCAGCACGAACGCACCATGAGAATCAGGGGTCATGGCCTTGAGGAACGGATCCTGTCCGTTAATCGTCGTGCTGCCGAAGCATTGGGGGTAGGCGCCGTATACTGTGAGGCGTTCGAGCTTGCCTATTACGAACAGGGCAATCTTGCTACGTAGCCAAACCAAGTTGCGAAGATTCTAAATAGAACCGCAATGGCAAAGAAAAAAACGACTAGGTCTTTAAAGCAAATCAATTTTGCCGCAGTCCTGGAAAAATCGGATAACAAACTCTGGGGTGCACATTTCCGTGTCCCGGAGAATGTGGCAAGAGCTTTTGGAAAACAGCGGCGCGTAGTCTGCACTCTCAACGAGAAGCATGAACGTCAATGCGCCATTGTGCCGCACGGGAAGGGTGCCTTCGTGATTACCGTGAACAAGAGCCTGCGTACTTCGCTTGGACTAGACTTCGGGGAGGAGATATCGGTGAGCCTTACCAAAGACCAGAGTGCCTTCGGCCTTCCTCTTCCGGAGGAATTGCAGGAGTTGTTGCGTCAGGACAAAGAAGGAAATTCATTCTTTGAGGTACTCACTCCGGGGAGAAAACGTACACTATTACATATCGTCGGCTCGGTGAAGAATACCGACAAGCGTCTCGGAAGGGCAATTGCAATCGTTCAACACCTAAAGACCACGAACGGAAAAATCAATTACAAGGAATTGTACAGAATGCTGAAGGACCCTCGT
>DASWHW010000196.1:0-3080 GCA_036397975.1 Bacteroidota bacterium | reverse complement strand
CCATTTTGAAAAGCATCTTGTGATGCTCGTCGATGCGCTCAATGCCGATCGCGTACTCATTGGACCATTTCATCTGCAGCTCCTCATTCTTTCCTTGGTTTTCGCGGCCATTCGGCCATTGAGACCATCCGGCCTTTCGGTCTGGCCCAACTTCAGAATGTCATTGAACAGTCAAACATTGAAATATTGGTAGTCTAGGTGAGGATAAAATAGAATAATCTTCACATAGACCAGCTACAAAGTTGGGATAAAAAGATATATGGTGAACGAGCCAAATCTGTGTTCAGGTGATTTGCAAACCTTCACATGCAGCGCGGAAAACAGACCACCATCTCTTTCTTAACGACTGATTATAGAAAAACTCAAGAGTATAGTCAAATTTGGGCTTGAAAAAGCAATCCCCCAAAAAAGCTCTTGGGGCAACAGAGGTCGATTCACAAGGGTTGTTTTTAGCAGATAGTTCCTTTCAACACCTCCACAGTGCAAATCCTCGCCTGGCGCCAAAGCTTGAGTTCTCAGACGAACACTGTTGGAGTGAATTCTCTTAACTCGAATTCTGATTACGCTCAATCGGCAAACGGAGCGCTCGTTTTTCATTCATATGTACGCAGGAAACTTCCCTGACGGCAAATTATATCGCAGCACCGACAGAGGGCTCACTTGGAGCGAAATAGGTGCGGCTGGTATCGTCATGTGCGCACTCTCCCACAGGCCTGACAGCGACAACATTCTGTTTACCAACCTGCTTGATCCGACAACTCACAATCTGTTGATTCTATACTCCATCCTCCCTATGTTAGTCAATGAAACAAGCGTTGTTCTACAACCTTGCTTGCCTTGTTCTCATCCTCTCTCCGATTGAAGCACAAGAGACATCCGTCGCCTTCGAACGCATTTCTACAGACAAAGGGCCTCTCAAGGGCACCATCAACTACATCATGAAGGACAGCCGCGGGTTCTTGTGGCTCGCAACCTCAAATGGTCTCGCCCGCTACGACGGATATTCCTACAAGCTCTTCCAACACAACCCAGTTGATTCAAATTCAATTTCCGGTAACTATATTTTTTGTATAGCCGAGGACGGAAACGGTGACTTGTGGATCGGGACATCGGAAAAGGGGTTGAACCGATATATCCGCAACGAAGGTCGGTTCGTACGCTACAGGGCGAACCCAAAGGCACTTTCCTCGGATGATATCGTGCCGTGGGTATATCTGGATTCAAAAGGAAACCTCTGGGTAGCGTGCTGGAGTTTCGGGCTTGCTCGATATGACCGGTCAAAAGATTCGTTCATTCATTACGTTCACGATCCTGCTGATCTCCATTCTCTGATAGATCAGAATGTCCATAGGATTGCAGAGGACCACCTCGGGAATCTCTGGATCGGAACGGAAAACGGATTGTGTGTATTCGATACATCTCGATTGAGTTTTACATCCTTTGTTCGTGATTCTGGAAACCCGCGTTCTCTTGGTGGAGACTATATCCACGCAATATTCGAGGATCAGAATCAGAACCTCTGGATTGGGTCTCGCCGGGGTGGGCTTAGCAGATTTGATCGACAGACCAACTCCTTTACCCGACACCTTGGTACAACAA
Organism: Bacteroidota bacterium; assembly: GCA_036397975.1. GTDB lineage: Bacteria > Bacteroidota > Ignavibacteria > UBA10030 > UBA6906 > SZUA-287. The sequence goes on along the minus strand of DASWHW010000196.1, from coordinate 1,481 downwards.
GTGTCACCTCCGTTGTGGAAGATGCAGATGGCTCTCTCTGGGTTGGGACAGATGGGGAAGGACTTTTCCGCGTGAACACGTCGAACGGGCGAGTAGCGAGGTTTCAATCCAAACGCAATAACATGATGTCGATCAGCTCCAACTTTGTGAACTCCCTGTTCCGGGAGAAGGATGGAGTTTTGTGGATCGGTACAACCGCTGAAGGCCTGAATCGTCTGGATCCTCACCGGCGGAAGTTCACGCACATCGTTGCCTCCGCGAATGATCCTCAAGCACTCAACACTCCAACAGTGGAGACCGTGCTCGAAGCACGAAACGGCGATGTCTGGGTGGGCACGTACAACGGCGGAGTCAACAGGTATGAAAAGAGGAAGGGCAGATTTATCTACTATCGACATGATCCGCGGGACCCTCATAGCATTGGCGGCAACATGATTTACGCACTCAGCGAAGCTGAGGGAGGTGATATTTGGGCTGGAACATACGGAGGGGGGCTTAGCCGCTTCGATCACACGAGAGAATGGTTCGAAAACTATCGGCATGATCCGGATGATTCAACCAGCCTCTCAAGTGATTGGGTGACCTGCCTTCTCCATGATCGCAGAGGACTGCTGTGGGTGGGTACCGCGGGAGGATCGCTGAACATGTTCGACCCGCATCGAGGAACGTTCGTTCGTTATGGCGGTGAGTTGCCGGCGGCAGTCTTTCATACACATATTTTTTCGCTGCTGGAGGATGGCACCGGTCGCATCTGGATTGGAACATGGGGAGGTGGCTTGAGGTTCTACGATCCAGTCACACGCACATTCTCCACTGTCGACAATAACCCGATGGATCATTCTTCGCTGAGCGCCGGAACCGTTGTTTCGCTGGCCCAGGATCCCGACGGATTCGTCTGGGCAGGAACATGGGGAGATGGACTGATGAAAATCGACACAGCAACTTTGACCTTCACGCGTTACACCGTTCCTGATGGCCTTCCGCACGAACATGTCTACGGCGTCCAACCGGATGATGACGGAAATATCTGGATAAGCACCGGCAATGGCCTCACGAAGTTCACCCCGAAGACTGGAGTATGGCGAGTCTACGACGAATCAGAGGGAATTCAGTCGCGTGAGTTCAGGCGGGGAGCGAGCTACAGAGGCCCAAGTGGACGCATGTATTTCGGTGGTGGCAACGGTCTCAATATTTTTGACCCTCGGAAAATTGAAGATAAGCGATCCTCCGCTCCCTTCCTGCTGACATCGTTCAAGGTGTTGGGTCATGAGATCCCGGAGAGGGATCTAGGCACATCCTTCGATCAACTAACAAATCTCAGAGTACGACCGGGTGACAATTTCTTTTCATTCGAGTTCACCTTGGTAGATTTTATTATTCCATCTCTCAACCGTTATGAGTATTTTTTGGAAGGATTCGACAAGGGTTGGGGCCGCGTGGAAAAAATGGGAATTGCGGGATACACCAATGTACCGCCAGGA
>DASWHW010000195.1:0-8279 GCA_036397975.1 Bacteroidota bacterium | reverse complement strand
AGTGATTGGGGAATTATTATCGAACCCGGCTCAGTCGATGCCGATGCATTGGCGTCGTTGATCGCATCAGAATTTGCATCAACGGAAGGGTTTTCTCCACTGTCTGACGACTACGGTCCGGCTGTGTGGGATCCATCGCAGAACTATAGCTCGCGGGCGGGAAGTCCAATCACGCATGTATCGATTCACGACACAGAGGGTTCGTTTGCGGGTTCAGTCTCGTGGCTGCAAAACCCCGCTTCATCGGCGAGTGCGCACTATATTTTTCGGAGCGCTGACGGTTTTCTGAAGCAACTGGTTCGTGAAGCGGACAAGGCATGGCATGTGGTCTGCTGGAATCCATGGACAATCGGCATTGAGCATGAGGGATATGTTGCCCAACCCAGTTATTTCACCCCGGTAATGTACCAGGCCTCTGCGCTTCTCGTCAGACACCTGAGCACCCGCTATGGAATTGCAAAAGACCGCCTTCGGATCACCGGCCACAACGTATGGCAGGAGCCGGTGATTTTTCCTCAGCTAGGGTGGAGTAGCTGCAACAACCACACCGATCCCGGTCCGTTCTGGAACTGGAATTATTTTCTCTCCCTGATCGTCGCAGACTCGACGCCGCCTGCCATTGTTAGCTTTTCCCCAGCAGATAACGCACAGAACGTTCCTGTCAACAAGGACATTTCAATAACATTCGACAGGGAAATGGAGTTGTTCTCAACACAGGGTGGTTTCTCAGTGTCACCCACCGTTCCAGGTGTATTCAGATGGTCGACCGATGGAAAGACGCTTACGTTCGATCCGTCGAGCTACCTAACTCCATCGACAATGTACATAGTCACTCTTGCAAGCAGTGCAAGGGCAAGTGGAGGAGGCGCGTTGCCATTTCCTCTCCAGTATTCGTTTACGACCACGCCTCCCGATAACCAGGGACCTGCGGTGGCAACGTCCTATCCAGAAAACAACATGACGGATGTGAACTCCTTCATGGCCTTTCAGGTGCGCTTCGATGAGCCGGTGGTCTTTTCCAGTTTTGCCACACGCGTTCTTGTCTATGATATTGCCGACACGACAGCCGGGCTTGGTGTTGGGAGCGTCCTGTATTCTGACGTCAATGATTCGGGCAGGGTATCGTTCCAGCCGAATCAACCGTTACAATACGGCCACGGGTATCGTCTCCTATTCAGACCGGGACTCCGGGATATTTTCGGGAACGAGTCAACCGAAGAAATAAGAATCGAATTTAGCGTTCGCCCATCGGCGGAAGCGCAAGGGCCTGTCGTCGATCCTTTCGAGGATAACAGCGGTCAGTGGCAACAGCCATCGGCAAGTCCTGGAACGGTCGGCATCGATCCGGCAGCGACCTCCTTCAGCATCTCCGCGAACCGGAAAAAGTCGGGAGGGTTTTCTGGAAAATTGATTTACGGATTTAACGGTGCACAGAACGGCGTTTGCCGTATACTGAATCAGAGCGCGCCCTCGCTTCAATCTGCCAACGGCTGGGTGGGCTTTTGGGTGTATGGCGACGCGAGCAATAATTTACTGGAGTATTGGTTCAGCACCTTGTTCGGCGATTCGGTGATGGTAAACCTTGGTCCGATTAACTGGTTCGGATGGGAATTCAAGTCCGTGCCGATGAGCAGCTTGCCGGGTGATGTGAACGCGTTCAATAGTCTCGTGGTTCGGCAGACAGCGAACGCCGATCGCGCAGGAACGATTTATTTCGACGACATGCAGGTGGAAACAACAACAGATGTTTCTGAGGTTCACAGACCCCTTGTGCAGTCGTTTGCCCTGTATCAGAATTACCCGAATCCATTCAATCCTTCGACAACAATCTACTTTGAACTCGAACGGGACGAGGATGTATCCTTGACGGTGTTCGATATTCTTGGACGGGAAGTATCCCGGCTCCTGGAGAAGAACATCGAGGCAGGGAGGCACAGCGTGTCGTTCTCGACGACCGGTGCATTGGCATCACTCCCAAGTGGAGTCTACTTGTATCGTCTCCGAACCAGCGCGGGCTCTCAGGTTAAGCGCATGATGTTGATGAAGTAGTGTCCGTTCAAAATCTCTTCAGCATCTCCAATACAGGGAAAATTTCCGGAGGGGCTGTCACACTCCTTCGAGATTTCATGGGGGAATTTTTCATTATCACTTAAGGAGGTACCATGAAGGTCATCCATGCAAGCATCCTATTGCTCTCAGTGGAAGCAATGCTCCTCGGCTGTGCACCGAAACCACCGAATCCAGATGAAATGATTGCTGCAGCGAAGGATTTGGATCAGAAGTTTGTTGAAGCCTACAACAAAGGTGATGTTGATGCCGTCATGGCAACATATTGGAACAGTCCTGACCTTGTATCCTATCCGCCAGATGCGATGCAGGCGAAGGGTTGGGAGGCCGCAAAGGAGGGTATTACCCATGCTCTTTCAGCAATGCCTGGATTTAAGCTGGAGCTTACAGCCCCTGAATACATTGTGGCAGGTGATATGGTGATCAGTTACGGAACATGGAAAGGAACTGTAACTCCTCCCGCTGGCGAACCGATGACGTTTGAGGGAAGATACTCCGATGTAAAGGCAAAGAAGGATGGCAAGTGGGTCTATATTATGGATCATGCCTCGGTTCCACTCCCTCCGCCGCCGGCAAAGTAGATTTACGCTCGTCATTCTCTGACGAAAAAGTTGTACATTTGGGCGCATCAACGTCGAGCGATTTGACGATGTTGCGCCCTAAATATTTTTTCAGGAGGTGTGTATGAGTATGAAACGAAGGTTGCCAAAAGCAAGACCAAAGTCCAAACCCAAAGCTATTCCTGTTGGATACCACACCGTGACGCCGTACCTCATTGTTAGAGGCGCGGCTGAGGCGATAACGTTCTATGAAAATGCATTCGGAGCAAAAGAAGTGATGCGGATGGCTGATCCTACGGGGAAGGTTGGGCATGCGGAAATGAAGATTGGCGACTCGCGCGTGATGCTCGCCGATGAAGTGCCGGAGATGGGATTTCGGGGTCCGAACGTGTTCGGAGGATCGCCTGTAAGTTTGCTGTTATATGTGAAGGACGTCGACAAGGTTGTTGCGCAGGCCACCTTTGCCGGCGCGAAGATTGTCCGACCGGTAGAGGACAAATTCTATGGTGATCGGGCCGGATCGATTGAAGATCCATTCGGACACACGTGGATTGTTGCAACGCACGTGGAGGATCTCTCCATGGGCGAGATCGAAAAACGCGCAGCGAAAATGTTCACTCTTGAACCCCACGAATGAAGCACGCCGCGTTTCTTTCGATGGATACGCTCGATGGGTTTGTCAGCGACGATGAGCTCGCCATCGATCCTTTGCGTGAGTATGGCTGGAATGTCACCACCGTCTCATGGCGCCAACCGGAGCATTGGAGCCGTTTTGATATGGTCATCATCCGGACGCCGTGGGACTATCATCACGATGCACAGAAATTCTTACAAGTGTTGGACACGATAACAACCTCCGGTACGTCACTGCAAAACACCATCGAACTCGTGAAGTGGAATATTCAGAAGACCTACCTGCGCGACCTCCAACAAAAGAGCAACCATATCGTCCCAACGTTGTGGTGCGAAGCCGGGACATCGGCTGCATTGGTTGAATCCTTCTTTGATGAACTTCATTCCGATGAAATTATTCTAAAACCGGTTGTGAGCGCGAATGCTGATAACACGTTTCGGCTTGCAAAGAACAACGGTGTACTTCTGTTTGATGTGCTTGAGAGAACCTTCGAGTCGCGACCATATATGGTACAACCTTTCATGCGGAATATTGTTTCCGAAGGAGAGTATTCCCTTTTTTATTTTGGCGGAGAGTATAGCCACGCCATTTTGAAAACACCGAAGCGGGGAGATTTTCGCGTGCAGGAAGAACACGGCGGTATCATCACCCCGGTCAAAGCAGACGCCTCCTTCGTACGCGACGGTGAAAAGGTAATACGCTCGCTGGATCAGATTCCACTCTACGCGCGAGTTGATTTTGTGCGCGATGACGAAAACGAGTTTGCGGTCATGGAGGTGGAACTGATCGAACCTGCGCTCTACTTTCGTATGGACTCATCGTCGGCAAAAAGATTCGCACGCGTTGTCCATGGATGGAGATAACTGCGGATGACTCGTCTGTGCCTGTTCACTTTCTGGGTGTGTTTAGCTCTTGTCGCGTGTCAATCATCCGACGAACCCAATACGGCGGGATCCCCCACCCGAAGTTATCGCATGGGATTCTCCGGTATTCCCCCTCGTGCCGATATCAATCTCGCCATTGCGTCGATTGACCTCTGGTCGCAACGTGCGGATGCCGCCATTATCAGTTCCGAGCTTCCATGGGACTCTCTCCTCGCCGGGGTTTCCCCTGAAACGCTGATCGCTCGGGAAAGGGTCGGATTGGCAAATTATTTCCGGTTCAAAGGTCATGAGATCTGGGTGTATCTCGATCCTGCCAACGGGTTGAATCGCTCGGGTGAAGCAGACGGATTGGTGCGCAACGGACGCAGTATCACCGAACCGGCAATTCAACAGATGTTCCGTCGTTACGCCGTTGTTATTGACAGTATGGTACAGCCCGAACATCTTGGGCTTGCGCTCGAGACCAATCTGATCCGTGGTCTGGCTTCGCCCGCACTGTACACTGCAATCCGGACTGTCGCCAACGATGCGGCTGCAGATATACGACCGCGTAATGCGATGGTGAGGCTCAGCGTGAGTGTGCAGGTAGATTATGCATGGGGAAGATTCGGTGGGAATGTGTATCAGGGTGTCAGCGCGGACTTTGTTGATTTTCCATTCATGCAGGAACTTGGACTTTCGTCATACCCTTATCTCGCCAGGTACGATACACCGGAGGAGATTCCATTGAACTATTACTCACGATTGGTTGAGGGTCGTTCCATCCCAACGATGGTGACGGAAGGGGGATGGACGTCGGCGTCGCTGGACAGCATTATTGCAGACGAGGATGAACAGCGCCGCTATATCGTCCGACATGCAGCACTCTTGGATGCCGTCCAAGCGACCGCAGTCTTTCAGTTGACATTTACTGATCTCGACCTGGTAGCATTGCCCCCGCCTCCCGGATCGATCCTACCACTGTTTGCACATTTGGGGTTGGTGGATATTAATCTGAACCCCAAGGCGGCATTGGCAGCGTGGGACGTAATCTTCGTGCGAAAGCGACAATAGGATTTTGAAAATAATGAACTCCCTTCATCACTCACAATTTCGAAAGGCGGGTACCAACCCATGAATCGCCATGTATTGCTTGTGGGGCGGAAAGAATCAATTATCGAGAACGTAAAAAAGAATCTGCACGCCAAAGATGTGACACTCCATGGCGGTACGAGTATCCACGATGTGCGCGAAGTATTGGAAAAAGAAAAGATCGACCTTGTCATCATGGGGGCCGGGCTTGATATGGAGACCCGCTGCGAGATGGTGAAGATTATCTTCTCCATGAGCAACTCTACCACCGTCCATATGAAGGACGAGGCATCGGGTCCTGAAGGTATGTTGCCCTTTGTTCGATCGATCCTTGTCGGAAACGTCTCCGCAGGCCGTGTTGAGGCATGATCATCCAATTTCACCTGTGGTTCGTATCAATTGATGATTTTACCACGGAGATGACATCATGGGCCGTTATGACATACTAAAAGAGATCCAGACGCTCGACCCCGAACGAGACAACATGCGAATCATGTACCTTTCGTTCGGGTATGAATTTTCCTGGGATTCCATCCGATCTCTTGAAATAGCGCTTTACCGCACGTATTGCGTTCCGAGTATCTCGGCGTTGCTGGATAGAACGGGCGAATTCCATCAACGAGCACAGCGACGATATGATGATACCTCACTTCTTGTTGCAGAGATGTGCAAGTGGGGATATCTGGAGGGAAGAGGGAAGGAGGCATTGGAGCGGATGAACTGGGCCCACAGTCGTTACAAGATCTCGAACAACGATTACCTCTATGTGCTTTCCACATTCATTTTTGAGCCGGTCCGCTGGATCGACCAATTCGGGTGGAGGAAACTTTCCGAAACAGAAAAGAAAGGCTACTATTATTTCTGGCGGCAGGTGGGACAGAGAATGGGAATCAAAGATATTCCCCCGTCGTACGAAGAGTTTGAGAGGTTCAATCGTGAGTACGAAGAAAAATATTTCACGTATGCGGATTCGAACAATCGCGTTGGGTCATCGACCAGGGATTTATTTGCGTCCTGGCTTCCCGGACTTCTTGCTCCTCTTGTTCGACAGGGGATTTACGCACTATTAGACGATTCCATGTTGATGTCGTTCGGTTTTCCCAAGCCGCTTCCGGGAATGCGCTCCTTTGTTCGTTCGGCCCTGAAACTGAGAGGGCGCATTATTCGCTTGCTTCCTCCGCGAAGAGAGCCGCACTTCTTTACCGACGATAGAAACAGAACGTACCCAGGGGGTTATCAGATTAACAAACTCGGTCCGCCAAAGTTGGTTGCGCTTGAAGAAAAAGGAGGATTAGCCTCGTGATCACATATCATCCCATCAACTTTAAAGAGAAGCTTTCTCGCTTTAATGATCGTTGGTCGCCTAAGGTCATTGCCGAATTGAACGATTACCAGTTCAAGCTGGCAAGACTTGAAGGAGAGTTTGTCTGGCATGCACATGAAGAGACGGACGAGGCTTTTGTTGTGCTCGAGGGAACACTGAAAATTGAACTGAGAGATGGTGAGGTAGAGATTTCTGCGGGAGAGATGTTTGTTGTTCCCAAAGGAGTCGAGCACAAACCTTCCGCTCAAGAGGAGTGCAAGGTACTCGTGATAGAACCAAGGGGTGTAGTGAATACCGGGACGGCAGGCGGAGAACGAACAGCGAAAAACGACGTGTGGATATAGGGCTCAGATGATCAAAGAAAAAAATCATCTGCTAGCGGCGGCATTCTGGCTCCTGGTGATTCTCTCTTTTGTACTCCCACGTTTCATCAAAAACTCCGAAGGTGGATTCGCAGCCGCATCATCGGCGGTGCTGATCTTTCTTCTACTGCTCGTCCTTGCTTCGGTCGTTGCATTATTTCTCTTCATTTCCACCTATCAAAAAAGAGGTTCACTTTCCACAGCCTCGCGTCTTAGCGGTTTCCTCCCCTTGCCATTGGTTGTTCTTGGCCTTATAATGCTCGTGTCGTTCTTACGATACTAATCGTTCGCTTTATCAATCCACAAATCCGAATGTCTTACAACACTTCATATGAAAGGTCATTACCCATGCTCATCAACATCGTCAAGCGCTTCGTCAGGTCTGTCACTCATCGACCAATTTTCGCTTTGCTTCTGCTGATTCTCTTCGCACCTGTTACGATGAAAGCACAGCCTTACATTGGAGAGATAAGGTTGTTCCCATATAACTTTGCCCCGCAAGGGTGGGCTTTCTGTCAAGGCCAGTTGCTTCCTATCAGTCAGAACCAGGCTCTGTTCTCTCTCCTTGGAACGACATATGGAGGAGATGGTCAGGTTACTTTTGCGCTTCCCGACCTTCGTGGTCGGGTTCCCATTGGGGCGGGACAGGCGCCCGGATTGTCAAACTATGTTCTTGGTCAGAAGATTGGCGAAGAAAACCACTCTCTAACCGTTGCAGAGATGTCGGCGCACAGCCACTTGCTTAACGTCTCAACTAGCGTGGGCAGTTCGGATAGTCCTCAGGGAGGATTTCCCGCGCGCAATGCCGCTGCGATTCCGCAGTATAGTCCTTCTTCTGACAGTGTCGGTGCCGCAACGGTCGTTGGAACTGCGGGAGGGAGTCAATCCCACGAAAACAGGCAGCCATCCCTTGTCTTGAATTGGTGCATTGCACTGCAAGGAATCTACCCCTCACCAACATCGTCAGAAAACGGACAATGAAAACACGACGCTTGAGCACTTATCGAATTCTCACAATTGGATGTTGCCTATTGTGGGGGACCGGACTGGCACGTTCGCAAACACTCTATTGGATTGAGAGCACCTTTTCATCTCCCACCTTGAACAAGGCGCTTGTGAATGGCACAAACCAATCCAGTCTGGGGTTGAACCCAGGTTCGCTTCCCCAGGGATTGGTGTATGATGCCGTACATGATTCTGTTTACTGGGTAGAGTTGGCGTTTGCGAATGCACAGATCAATGTTGTCTCTCCGTTGCTCCTTGCGAACAGATCCATTCTCGGGAACGGCTCTGCGTTGAGAGACATTACCATTGATGATCAATCTGGAAAACTCTACTGGACTGCCACGAATCTACAAGAGGGGTCCGCTATCTTCC